>SVCR01000269.1 GCA_015058265.1 Clostridiales bacterium | reverse complement strand
ATCCGTCTTCTTTGACTATGACACCGGATCCTGCACCTTGTACCAGCTGGAGCTGGCCCCACATGTTCTGCTGTGTGCCGGATACTACGATCTCGACTACGGCATTCTCGTTTTTGTCTACTATCTGTGCTACCGTGAGATCACTTCCGGTGGCATCGCCAAGGTCGAGCTGGGAGAGCTCGGAGTCATCCCTGGCCTCTCTGACGCCGGAAAAGCTTTTTGCGAAGAATGCTCCGGAAACAAATGCGCTCAGGAGGGAGCTGAGGATCATTGTTAAAACCATGCATACTACGAGAGTTCCCCTGGTTACATATTTTTTTTCTTTTGGTTTGCTGTGCGAAGGACCGGCCGGAGCAGCGTGCGCCGGTTCATCGATTACGGTATGAGGGTAGTCTATCTCAACTGTTTTGACCGGTGCTGGTTCTTCGACAGGACTATCAAAGCTGACTAAATCTTTTTCATGTTCATCCATTTTCCTTTACCTGCAGGGCAGCTATTTATGCTGCCGCTTCCTTTCCATCTATATAATATAGTACGAAACTAAAAATAAACTTAAGAAATACAATAATTGTACATCAATAATTAAAGTTTTCAAATATGTCGATATTGTGTCAATTATGTCAAATGTTATAAAATAATTCTGTTATGAAAAAAAGCGTCAATCTGAAAATCAAAAGCACACAATACATCGAAAACCTCAAGCCGAGCGGTGAGGCATTCCGCCGGGAGCTCGAACTCGAGGACACGATGGAGATCCTTACCGAAGGAACCCTGTACTCGCGCAACAATGCAACATACATTACGTATGAAGACGCGGAGCCTCTTGGTGAGGAAGATATCCGCACCCTGTTCAAGCTGGAGGACGGGTCTATTCGAATCCGCAAATACGGCAGGGATGAGGATAATGAAGGAATGGACATGACACTCACACCGGGCATACTCAACATAACGAGATATCAGATCCCTATGATGTCTTCAGTAAATCTTGAGGTCTACACCAATAAACTCGAGGACAACCTCGATGAGGATGGATATGGCACGGTTTCCGTAGACTACAAGATCAGATTCGACAAGTTTTTCTCGAGGCGCAACATCCTTGAGATTGAGGTAATGCCGTCATAACAGGGATAAAGGGATTAGAACGTTAAAGAGAAGAGGTTAATATGAGAAAAGAAGGTTTCAGCGCAGAGCAGTATATCGAAGAACAGTCAAAATACATCCTTGAGAGGATAGGGAGCGGTGAGGGCAGACTTTACCTCGAATTCGGCGGCAAGCTGGTAGAGGATAAGCACGCAATGAGAGTGCTCCCCGGATTTGACGAAAATGCCAAAATCAAACTCCTGCAGAGGATGAGCGACCAGGCAGAGATAATAATCTGCATTTACGCAGGCGATATTGTTAAGAGCAAGACCCGCCAGGACTTTGGTATCACGTATGACCTGGAAGTCATGAGGCTGATCGATGTGTTCAGAAGCTACGACCTCTCGGTCAACTCCGTCGTTGTTACCAGATATGAGGACGCTCCTTCGGTAAATCAGTTCATGGCTAAGCTGGAGAGGCGCGGGATCCGCACCTATAAGCACATGTTCACCAAAGGATATCCTACAAATGTAGACACTATCGTATCCGAGGAAGGCTATGGCGCTAACCCTTACATCGAAGTATCGAAACCTCTCATAGTTGTGACCGGACCGGGAGGCGGTTCAGGCAAGCTCGCTACATCCCTCTCGCAGGTTTATCACGAGTACAAGCGCGGACGCAAGGCGAGGTATGCAAAATTCGAGACTTTCCCTATCTGGAACCTTCCGCTCAAGCATCCGGTGAACATTGCATACGAAGCTGCAACAGCAGATCTCAGGGATTTCAACATGATTGACCCGTTCCACCTGGATGCATATGGAGAGACGGCCGTAAACTATAACAGAGATGTTGACGCATTTCCTGTGCTGAGAAGAATCCTGCACGCGATCACCGGCTCGGATGACGGCTATAAGTCGCCTACAGACATGGGTGTAAACAGATGCGGATTCGCCATCACAGATGACGAGGTATGCAGAGAAGCGGCAGTGCAGGAGATAATCCGCAGATACCTGATCGCTGAGTGCTCGTACAGAAAGGGTGTAATTGAAAAGCCAACTCTCGAGAGATGCAAGCTGCTGATGGAAGAGGTTGGTGCATCCAGATATGACAGACCTGCAGTCGCAGAGGCTGAGGAGTACGCAGACATCAAGAGATCACAGAACCCGGAAAGATACGAGAATGTGGTAGTAGCTGCAATGCAGCTGCCAGACGGCTCCATCGTGACAGGAAGATCATCGCGCAGAATGGCTGCGACAGCGGCCATGGTGCTTAATGCGATCAAGAAACTCGCAGGCATCCAGGACGATATGCTCATCATATCCCCAACAATCTTTGAGAGCATGTCCAGCACAAAGTCCGGAATACTTCACGATAAGACAAGCCTCAATCTTGAAGAAGTAATCATGGCTCTCACACTTACAAAGCTGACCAACCCGTTCGCAGAGCTTGCTCTTAAGGAGATCCCTAACCTGAAAGGCTGCGTCGCACACTGCACAGCGATCCTTTCCGACAAAGACGAGCAAGCGCTGAGAGCGCTCGGCATAGACATAACTTCGAATCCGGAGTTTTCAAATAACAGTCTTTATTCCGTATAAGCTCATTGCTCAGCGGATCCGCACTCAGCTGCGGACGAAGGGAGGAGAAATGAAGGTTGATACTCAGAAAATCATGAAAAAGGCCGCAGGCGCGTCAACAGGGCTTGCAGTCGCAACAGCATTCCTCAACGTAGCGCTTTTAGTGGTAAAGATCGTGCAGGTTGTAACAGAAGAAGCGCCAAAACTGGACCACAAGGACTGAAAAAGCAATTGAATTATCATAAGCGCTCTGTTAAACTTAGCGGAGTGCTGAACGCATTGCGGCCTGTGCCGCAAAAAACCGGCGCGTACGCGCCACTTGCTGATGTAGCTTAATGGCAGAGCACCTCATTCGTAACGAGGCGGTTGAGGGTTCGACTCCCTCCATCAGCTCCAAGCAAAGGACCGGCATTGTCCGGCCCTTTTTTTGCATTCACTCATTAATGCTTTCTGAGAAGTATTCCAGAA
>SVCR01000268.1 GCA_015058265.1 Clostridiales bacterium | reverse complement strand
CGGGGCTTTTTCATTTATTGCGAAAAGGAGGCAAACGTGAACAAGAATGAAATCGTATTATTTGAAACCGCTGACAACGAGGTATCACTGCATGTGCAGATGCAGGATGAGACAGTGTGGCTGACACAATCTCAGATGGTAGAGTGTATATACCGCTCGCAATGAGCGCAGTGCACGGCCATTTTGAGCAGGCGTGCCGCTCATTATGAGCAACCTTGCCGGCATGTTGAGCAGTCCGATGAAAGTTCCGTGATCTATGATCACGGTCATAGTGATCACTCCTAACGGGAAAACTAATCACTGGTCACGGAATGCTGAGCATATCGGCAAACGCGGTAACGAGTTTTTTCTCGCCGCGGTAAGGAGAACTTTCTCCTCGCGGTAAGCACTTTTTTCTCTCCCGCAGGGAAGCCGAAGCTTCCCCGCGAGCGAGTAAAAGTATTAATAATCGATTGGGATCTCTCCTCCTATGGAGATGATGTATTTCTCCAGGGCATCGACCCTTTCGTAGAGCCCGGTTATCTCGATCCAGTTTGAATGAAGAAGCTCATTGCATTGAGCCAATTCATCTTTCGTGATCTCATAATCGAGCCAAAAATCACATCGGTCATCTTTGAAAGGACACTGCTTAATCATCGCTGCCTCCTTTCCCGGAGGACACGAGCCCATGGCGTTTGCGCATGGATTCACGGCCTTCGATCAGGATGTCGTGGGCATTGTAGATGATCCTGTCCATGATCGCCTCAGAGATCGGACTGCCTTCAGCCAGCTCCGGATCGATGCGGGAATACCATTCCTCGTTGTTGTACTGAGTACAGATGATCATAGATCCTTTAGGGCTGTTGACTCTGGCCTCAACGATCTCAAGGAGATTGTAAGTCTCCTGAGGTGACAGCACGCGGATGAGCCACTCATCGATAATGAGCAGATCGACCTTCTGGTAACCTTTGATGGTCTTTGCAAACATCCCGGTAGCCTTGGCGACATTGAGTTCGTCCAGAAGCTCCGGCATACGGATATATTTTACTGTTTTGAACTTGCGGCAGGCCGCGTTCCCGAGTGCACAGGCGAGATATGTCTTGCCTGATCCGGTTGCACCCTTCAGTATGATGTGATGGTTGTCATCGATGTACTGGCAGGTCGCAAACCTCTGGAACTGGCCTTTGTCCAACTTTCTGTCAGGAAGATATTCTATGTCTTCTATGCTGGCAGAAGAGAGTGCGAAGGTCGCCTGTTTGATGAGCTTCTTCATCTTGTTCTGCTGACGGCGGTGCCATTCAGCATCGACGATCAGGGCGACACGCTCTTCAAATCCGAGTTCCGAATAGGCCTTTGGATTATTGAGCTGGTTTTCAAATTCAGCAGCCATGGCTGTGCAGCGCATGGCCTTGAGAGTATCTATAGTTGAACGGTCGATCATTACTCGTCACCATCCTTTCCGAAAGAAGCGACACCACGGGTTATTCCCTGGCTGCGTTTCACAGGAGCAGGCCTTCCTTCAGAAGGCTTGTCCAGAGGCAGCCGATCCTGGCCGTTACGCAGGATAGTCAGTATGCTTCTGTAAGATGGCTGAGTAGTGAACGACAACAGGCGCTCACAAGCCTTTTCAACACGATTATTGCCGTACCTGTCGGCAGCCTTCATCAGGCTGACGCAGTACTTGTATCCCTGCTCAGGCTCTTTGTCTGAGGTCAGGAAATACTCGATCACCTTTGTGGTGAAAGAGCCAATGCCATTAGCCCAGAGAAGGAATTCATCTGAGGCATAAGCCAGATACTTCTGGTGTTCCGGCGGCATATGCTCTGTGATCCTGATCGGATCGCGTTCCGCCTGTTTGCGGCGGGCATGTGCTGCTACACGAGACCCGTGAAAGAACACTTCCACTGAATCATGTGTGGTGCGAACATCTACACGCTCGCCGATCAGATCGAAAGGAACAGTGTATTTATTCAAACCGTCAGTTATGAGATAATCATTCTGAACCTTGACAGTGGACCAGACTGCAGGCTCATACGGAACAACTGGAAGTGGCTGCATGAACTCTCTTTCTTCATTCTCGTAAGCCAGGCGGCGATTGCCTACTCGTTTCTGGAATGGACGCTCATTCAGCTCTTCCAGTTTTTCGGCAACTGCTCTCTGAGCTTCCCCGATGGAGAAAAAGCGCTCGTTACGCAGAGCGGCTAATATCCAGGTTGTTGCGTATTTGACTGAACCTTCAGCGTTTGGCTTGTCATCCGGTTCTCTCGGGCGCGCCGGTACAACAGCTGTACCGTAGTGATCGGACATCTCACGGTATGCCCTTGGGATGACTGTCTCAAACCTTGTGTTCTTAGTGACTCCGGTTTTGAGGTTGTCCGGTACGAGGAGCCTTGTCACACCGCCATAGTACTCATATGCGTGTACATGGCAGTTTATGAAAGTCTCCTGCTTCATGTTCGGACAGACTTCTGCATACACATACAGGCTGCAGGATAGTACTGACACAAACAGATATGCTGGTGTTGCGACTCCCGTCGCAGGATCATAGATGCCCAGTGTAGCACCCGCCCAGTCGACTTCCATGATGTCGCCAGGCTTGCGTGTGATCCTCATGGTCGCTTTGGAGACCTTGGCCCATTTGCGGTAAAGATCACCAAACTGCGTGCTCATGTATGGCTTCTTGCCTGCGGCATGAGCTTCCGCACAGTACTCTGTCCACAGGAGAGTCAGTGTTACGCCTTTTCCGGCGAGCTCTCTGTGGATCTTAGGATAATCCGGAATGAGTCTGTCTTCATCCTGCTTCTTCCTGTTTGGATAGAGCAGGGTCTGAAGATCCTCATTCGTGACATCATCGTCAAGCGGCCACTTGATCTGAAGTGCATCAGCTATGCTCAGCACCTGTGAAACAGTATTGCGAGCATTGTGGACACTTGCCGCGATGTCGGTGTTGCTGTATCCGAGACTTTTCAGTCTCAGGATTTCACGATAATTTACCATAATTACCGTCCTCCTATGAATAATAGTCACACTTACGTGTGCCGCTACTATTATATGAGGATGGCTGCCGGACTGCTCAGCAAAGCGGCAAGGTCAGCGGCATGGTTGCTCAATTTCGCCGTGCAGCGTGCTCAAACCTGTCGGCATATACAG
>SVCR01000016.1 GCA_015058265.1 Clostridiales bacterium | reverse complement strand
CGAGTGCTTTTTTGTTCATATATGAATAGTTAGTAAGAAGTATGATCAGGGCAAAGACGAACATCGCCGTCGCGCCAAGAATGGTTCTGTTGTTGGAGGCCCGCAGTTCTGAAAGCTGAGCATCGATGAATGCTTCGCCTGTCTGCTCGATATCAGCAGACGCTTCAGCTGTAACATAGTATTCGTGGATGTTATTCATCGCCTCATTGGTGCTGCTCATCATGGACTGGCTCATCCAGATGAGAGCGATCATTAAGACCAGTGACAGAAGAGCTATCCATACAATAAGTGATTTACCGAATCTGTCCGAGGTGTCTCTTCTGAGAATATTACGGAAGAAAATGAAGCCGAGGATACCCCATACAACGAAGAGGAAGAATGACTCCTTCTCCATGCTTCCTATGGAGAAGAAATTAGGCAGAAGCAGATAAGCGGCGATTATTACCATCAGTACTATACCGATCCGCCCTGTTGTGATCTCTACCCTGTCATTCCTTACCCGTGCAAGCTTTACCGAGGCAGCGGAAACGAGTCCGTATATCAGCGTAGCGCAGATGGTGGTCACATCAACTATCCAGCCAATCGCTACTCTCCCGAGGAAAGGAACAGGGAGCGAGATCAGAGCGATGAGCATTATGGCTTTGCCCGGAAGGAAGCTCTCATTGATCGATGCATAGCGCTGCGGGATCACGCTGTCCTTGGCGAGTGAATAGAAAAGTCTGCCGAGAGCGGTGATGTTCCCGATAAGACTCGTGATGATCAACCCGAGGAGGGCGACTATCAGCAGTGTTACACCGCTTTGACCGAGATAATGATATGCCGCGTAAAATGGCGGCAGTGCCTCTATGCCGCTGAGACTGTCGAGATCGCTGATGTATTCGAACCAGCTGCTGTACTTCGGTGGATATGCTGAAACAGACAGGAGGAATACAAGACAATAAAGAACCGTCGCAGCAAGAACGGAAGCTATGAAAATACGGAAAACCTTCCTGCGGGGGAAGGTGAATTCCTCCGAGCAATGGGAGATGTTCTCAAAACCTATGAATGCCCACGGCGATATGCAGGCGATCTTGATGACCTGTGACAGCTCGCTGCTGTCCGGAATGAATGCAGGTCCGGCAGATACACCGGAAGATCCGCCATTGAGCATCGCAAGAACAAAGCAAAGGGTTATACATGCCGCGAGCATGACGGCAGTCACCGTCAGGATGATGAAAGTCAGCCGCCTGCGCTTCGAGCATAGTAAGGCAAAAAGCAGCAAAGCTGCTATGGTAAGGAGGATCTCACCGATATATACATCGTATCCGAAGAGTGAATACAGCCTGCCGAAGTTAAAAATGTTGCCCAGGAAAAACTTGGCGAATAACGGCAGAGATGTCAGATTAGCCCATAGGATAGAAGCATAAGTCAGCGTCAGGAACCATGACACAAGGAAGCCGTAATCATAGCCGAAGATCTCTTTGGCATAGGAATAAGCGCCTCCCGCATCAGGGAAACCGTTCATCAGATAATGATAATTCCGGGCGACGACAAGCATCATAGCGGCGCCGATCATCAGTCCGGCAACACTGCCTGCAGGACCCGCCTGGATCAGATATGTATTGCTTGTAACTACAAGCGAGCCCCATCCGATCGATGTCCCGAGCGAAAGGGCCCAGGCACCGAGAGGGGATATGTGCTGTCCCAATCCTCTGATTGTTCTTTCTTCAGACATAATACTTGATCCCGTTTTTTGTATTGATTATTCATCCATTCCGAAGATCGCGCATCCGTGAGTCTGCCTGTCACGAAGCTGCTTCAATGCAGCGTCTGCGTCCTGGAATATGCTGCCTACAGGATGATCACGGTCGGCAAATGCCGCACCGGCACAGAGAGCGGTTGAAGGTGTTTCGTCTTCAGGGGCCATCAGCAGAGAGTTGATCTGATCGATCTTCTCGATCACGAGATCGCTGAGAGCACTGTTGACTCTCGTCATGATCACAACGAACTCGCCTCCGCCGATCCTGCAGATGTAGTCAACAGAGCGGAAGCTCTGGCGCAGTATGTCGGCGATCCTGATGAGCATGCTGCTTCCCGCCTCGTTCCCGTATATTTTGCATACATCCTTGTAGTTGTCTGCAGAAGCCAGCACGAGAGCAATGTGATCCTGATCTGCGTCTTTAAGAAGCATCTCGTAAGCACTGCTGTTGTAGAGACCTGTTACAGGATCATGCAGAGCGTCATACGCGAATTTCTCATGCATCTTAGGCCTGTCATCGGACTGATCTGCTCTGCCCGCGAGTACTTCCGCTTCGTGTTCTTCATCATATTTGATGCGGCGATACAGGAAATCCTCGAACTCTTCAGCCGGGACAGGTCTCGAGAAATAATACCCCTGAACGATATCACATCCCATGGCCTTGAGCGTGAACATCTGCTCTGCTGTTTCAACTCCTTCGGCAATGGTCGGAACACCAAGGGAGTCCGCGATGTCTATTATGACCTCGAGCATACGTGTATCCTTGCGCTCGCTGAAGGCGTTGCGGATGAACTGGATATCCAGCTTAAGAGCATCGATAGGAAGGGTGGATATCATGTTCAGAGAGGAATAGCCTGTTCCGAAATCATCCATCTCGATTCTGAAACCGTAATCCCGCAGAAGGTTGACGGTAGAAATGATCTGCTCAGAATCCTGTGTGTAAGCTGACTCAGTGATCTCAAGCAGCATATCTGACGCCGCAAGACCATTCTCCGCGAGGAGATGGCAGATATTCTCCACCATATCCGGGTCATACATGTCTATCCTGGAAACATTGACTGATATAGGAACCGTCAGGCCCGGATCTGATTTCCACTGCTTGATCTGCTTAGCGACCATGCGCCAGACATAGTGATCCAGATCAGGTATCATCCCGTTCTTTTCGAACAGCGGGATGAACAGTCCCGGACTTATCAGACCGAGCTCAGGATGATTCCAGCGGACCAGAGCCTCTGCGCTGCATAGGAACGGTACATGTCCGCGGACATTGTATTTAGGCTGATAGTAGATCTCGAACTGTTCCTGCGTTATTGCATCCTGAAAATCTTCCAGAAGCTGTTCCGCAAATATCTCTGACTCGTGAAGCGCATTGTCATATATCGCGATGGCTTTGGTGAAATTGCTCCTGACGTTATCTGCTGCAAGCTTGGCACGGTCAAATCGCCTCTCTATATCGATCGATTTATCTACATCGGAATAGATACCCATTCTGAGACGCACACGGCTGTCTGATTTAGCATCACCGGCAAGACCAATAGAAGCATTTTCAAGAATGGCAGTATAATCCGTTCTGTGCGGACAGTATACGAGGAAGGTGTCTGCTTCGCGTCTGCACACTATTCCGCCGGAATCGCGGACCATGTCGCGTACCTTCTCCCCGATCCGCTTGAGGACCTCGTCTCCGTATGCTTTGCCGTAACGTTCATTGATCATGTGGAAGTGGTTGACATCCACTACGATCGCATCCATCTGAAGCTCTTTGTGGTGCAGGTCGAACTGTTCGGCATATCTGAAGAAGTACTCTTTATTGTAAAGACCTGTCAGCTGATCGCGCTCGGTCCAACGGATGATATCACGATCTTCAGATAATTCGATAGTACGGCGAACTCTTGCGTGAACTACTCGAGGCTCCG
Source organism: Clostridiales bacterium (assembly GCA_015058265.1). Next base: position 10,342 of record SVCR01000016.1, on the reverse strand, counting down.
GATATGGCTTAGGAATGAAATCTATCGCGCCCAGACCGAGGCACTCGACTTCCGCGTCTTTGTCAGAAGTGATCACTATGAACGGGATACGGCTCAGTCTGTCGTCGAGCTTTACCCGCTTCAGTATTTCCATTCCGTTCAGATCAGGCATGATAAGATCGAGAAGAACCAAGCTGAGAGTCTCGTGATTGGCCAGTATCTTCTCCATAGCCTCTGTGCCTGATGCTGCAAAGATCACGTCATATTCATCTTCGAGGATCCCGCAGAGCATCTCGCGGTTGACGGCTTCGTCGTCAACTATCAGTATAAGTCTCTTGCCGTTGGCGGCATGAAATCTAACATAATTGTCAGGCATCTCAATATGATCCTTTCTGAAACCTGTTGGCGGAATGGCAGAAGCCTGCCGCTCCGTTTCGTGCTTAGTCATGGAATAATTATAGCATATAGATAAGAAGGATTGTATTCGGCTGTCTGATCCGGATCCCGGACAGCTGTTCGACCCGGCTTCAGGACAGCACTTCTGAACGCTGCGGTACTGCCGGAACTTGATTTGCGCTTATCCGGAACCATATAATAGAGGCGAAAAAGAGATCACAGCAGACAGATCGAAGAGCGTGGATCGCGGCATCTGCGCAGTAAGAGGAGAGAGTATCATGAAAGAAAACATCATTTTCTGCTATTCGGGAACAGGTAACTGTCTTGATATGGCGAAGAATATAGCAAGAAAGCTCGGAGATACTGACATCATCATGATGAGAAAGTATCCCGTTATAACTGACGTAAGAGAAGCGAAAAAGGTGGGCTTCATATTCCCGTGTTATGCCGGAGGGCTTCCGGGACATGTGGAGAGATATATCCATGACATACAGGTCAGTCCTGACGCGTACACGTTCGGCATAGTACAGTGTGCCGCATACAAGGGCGAAGGCCTGAGCAAACTTGACGCAGTTATTCCGCTGGATTACTGGGCAACTGTGTCGCACCAGTGTACGGCGATCTGGCTCTTCCCGCATGACCTGATGCTGCCTAAGATGGGGGCTGTTGAGGCACAGGCAAGGTCAGAGTATTTTGCTGAAAAGATCGCTGATGATATCATCGGCAGAGTCGTAACGGAGAAGAAGCTCGGCAGAGCCCTTGCCAACAGGGCGGAGCATGCAGCGTGGGGGAGAATGGCGAGAAAGATAGGTCTTGATCTCCATGCAAACGACAGCTGTATCATGTGCGGGCAGTGTGCTGAGATATGCCCGATGGATAACATCAAATATACAGGCAGGGCAGTCGTATTCGGAGATAAGTGTATTTCGTGCATGGGATGCCTGCAATACTGCCCGCAGGAGGCGATCAATGTGGGAAAGATCACGGAAAAAAGAGAACGCTATCACAACGCGAACATCACACCTGAAGATCTGACCAAGGACATGATCTCGTTCTGACGGAATATGCGAAAGATGATCGGGATCAGGAGATAACTATGCCGGAAATTACTTTGACATCTTTTGTAATAGTGTGCCCGCTGGTATTCCTGGGGGGATTCGTAGATGCTGTTGCCGGAGGCGGAGGACTCATTTCCCTGCCTTCTTATATGATAGCCGGATTCCCGCCGCACTTTGCCATCGCGACCAACAAGCTGAGCTCCAGTATGGGAACATTCGTGTCAACATATCGTTTCGCAAAGGGCGGTAATGTACCATGGAAGAGCGCGATCCCGTGTGTTCTGATGGCAATTGCCGGATCCGCCACGGGCGCTAAGCTGGCTCTCCTCGTAAGCGCGGACCTGTTCAAAAAGATAATGCTCGTGATCATTCCGGTCACAGCGTACTATGTTCTCAGAACTAAGAATCTCGATGTCGAGAGGGAGCCGCTGACTAACGGGCAGACTGTGTTCAGAGCGTGCCTGGCAGCTCTTGTGATCGGTGTGTACGACGGATTCTACGGGCCGGGGACAGGGACCTTCCTGATCCTGCTGCTCACGAGCTTTGCGAGGTTCTCGCTGGGAAATGCAAACGGGACGGCCAAGGTGATCAACCTGACTACTAATGTGACATCGCTGGCGGTGTACCTGCTGAATGCCAAGGTCATGCTGCCTCTGGGACTCGTAGCCGGAGTATTCGGGATCGCCGGAAACTACATGGGAGTGTCTTTCTTCAATGAGAAGGGGAGCAAAGCGGTCAAGCCGATAATGATAGCAGTTCTGACGCTGTTCTTCATAAGAGTGTTAACTGAAATAATGTAATATCAAGCGCCGGGGCTCCACCCGGAATTGAAAGACCCCCGGAAGGTAATTCCGGGGGTCTGTTCAATGCATCTGCATTTTTCTTCTATTATTATCGATTATGTATATCAATCGTTACCGTTCTCGGCAAGCACCGAGCGGATCTTCACGCTGATGATATCGAATACTACATCGTTCTTGCCGCTGTTCATGACGATATCAGCCATGTATTTGGTCGGCTCTACATAGATGTAATGCATAGGCTTGACTGTATTGAGGTATTGTCTGGCTATGCCCTCAACATCCCGTTCTCTGTCGCGTACGTCTCTGATCACACGGCGCAGTATCCTCTCATCTGCATCGGCATCTACGAATATCTTGATATCCAGAAGATCCCTCAGCTGTTCATTCTGCAGCACCATGATACCTTCGATGATCATGATGTCAGAAGGCTCGATGGTCATCACCTTATCGCTCCTGTCGTGAACGGTGAAGTCATACACAGGACATTCTATACTGTTACCGTTACGGAGCTCCCGGAGATGGCTTATCAGCAGATCGGTCTCGAAAGCATCCGGATGGTCATAGTTGATAAGCTTCCGGCCTTCAAACGGGATGTCGTGATGAGCCTTATAGTAGTTATCATAATAAATGACAGTTACCTTATCGCCGAATTCGTCTTTGAGGCGATTGGTAAAGGTTGATTTTCCGGATCCCGATCCTCCGGCTACACCGATGAAAAGTCGACTCATTTTGTATCCTTTCTTGCCGAAGCCTTAGCTCCGAGCTTGCTGGCTGTCCGCTCGAACACTGCGGAATAATATGATCGGCCGGTCTCCCTGCGTCTGCGTTTGAAGAACTCAGAACGGTTCCACAGCATCGAAGGCGCTCCGACGAGCAGAAGATAGGCCGGTCCCAGTATTAGCGACTGGATGGTATGGCCGTATTCGTGTTCTACGATAAAGCGGTCATCAGAATCCGGTATGAATATGAACTTGCCCAGTGATATCCCGTCCTTCCTGTTCCATTCGGTGACACAGGCACCCTGATGATCAAAGTGCTTATCCTTCCTGTGTTTGAGGTACAGTCCGGCGCCGATCAGAGTCTGAGGAAGTCCCCAGGTCCATTGAGCGGCAGTGTAAGCCGCTCTCTTAAGTCTTGAGAGTGATGCCATTTTATTTGCTGCTTACTGATATCGGAGTTGACGGTCCTGAGATGTTGTTCTGGCCGAGAGCTGTAGGGATCTCGCGCATGAGTTCAAAGTATACATCCCAGTAGTCCTCTGTTCTTGCCCATACTCTGACTGTGTATTCGAGGCCTCCCGGAATACCTGCGACAGGCTGAACATCCGGTGCAGGATCCGCAAGCGCTTTTTCAGTATTGATGATGACATTCATGATAGCTGCCTGGACCTTCTTGATAGGTTCTGCGCCTGCGATGTTGAATGTCAGGTCGACTCTGCGCATGTCCTCAGCTGTCAGGTTGGTGATATTGGAGTTCATCATAGCTCCGTTAGGTATGGACACGGTCTTGTTGTCCACTGTTGTGAGAACTGTGTAGAACAGAGATATGTTCTTGACTACACCTTCCTCACCTCCTGCACATACGTAATCACCCCTGTTGAAAGGTCTGAATATGAGGAGCATTATGCCTCCGGCGAGGTTGCCGAGAGCTCCCTGAAGGGCGAGGCCGACTGCAACTCCGGCAGAAGCTATGACTGTGATCACTGATGCCATCGGAACACCGAGCTCAGCAATGATAGACACAACGAGGACGATGTAAAGAGCTGCCTTGAGAACAGTTCTGAGATATCCTCTCGCGGTAGGGTCCATCTTGCTGACAGATCCCATCTTGTCAAACAGCTTGAGGAGCTTTCCGATGATGAGCCTTCCGACGATATAGATGAGCAGGGCAACGATGATCTTCGAGCCTGCTGCTGTCGCGAATGTGATCAGCTGATCTTTAAATGTATCCAGATGATTGATCTGTGTCTGAATGTTTTCCATTAGACGACTCCTTTCCTTCTATACCCTTGTTGGATCCTTATCTTCCAGGTCTATTTTCCCGGATCTGTGTTTATCTCATCGTGAGATGTCTTGGATTCGCCGTCTACCGCGTTAGCATCGTAGAGGTCCTTCTTGATCTGGCTGCTGCTGATCTCCGGAGTACGCGGGAGATATACGACCTCAACGCCTTCATCCTTAAGGAAGTCGAATTTACCTTCCCAGTCGTCACCGATGACGAAGGTGTCGATATGATACTCGTGCATGTCGTTTCTCTTCTGTTCCCAGTTCTCTTCAGGGATGACAAGGTCGACATAGCGGATCGCTTCAACGAGAGCTTTGCGCTGCTCGTAAGAGAAGTAGCATTTCTTCTGCTTGGAATTCCAGTTGAACTCGTCAGTGGAGATCGCGACGATAAGATAGTCGCCGAGAGCCTTGGCTCTCTTGAGCAGATTGATGTGACCGTAATGAAGCAGGTCGTAAGTTCCGTAAGTGATGACTCTTTTCATAAAGATTCTCCTATATCCATATTTGTGTTTATCGGCTTTTATGTCTTGCTGCGCCGTCAGTTCCGGCGCTCAGTAACTTCTATTATATCATCATAACCGGAGCATTTGTGAAAGTATAATATTTGTTAACCTTGCGCTGTGAACAGTAGACGGACAGCAAAATTGGGGATATTGTATATAGAAAGAACGGTATATCTGCACCGGATCCGCCGGTGTGTTCATTAATGACAGATTAAGCATAGGGGAGGAAAACTATGAGATATGAAATAAAGAATCAGCCTTTTACAGTCCTTACGCTCCATATGAACAGAGGAGAATCGATCAAGTGCCAGAGCGGTGCGATGGCATGGATGTCAAGAGGCATCAGGATGGAGACCAAGACAGGCGGTCTGGGCGGAATGTTCAAGAAAGCGCTCGTTGGTGAATCTCTGGCGCTCAATCACTATATCGCAGAGGCAGACGGAGAACTCACTCTTGCAAAGCACAGCCCGGGAGACATCATGATGATCAATGTCGGCGAGACCCCGATAATAGCACAGAAGACATCATTTCTTGCTTCCACACAGGGAGTAGATATGGATATTTACCTGCAGCGCAGGGCTTCAGCCGGATTCTTCGGCGGCGAAGGCTTTCTGATGCAGAGGTTCTCCGGATCCGGATATGTATGGCTTGAAATAGACGGATCTCTTCAGGAGAGGAATCTTGCGGCAGGAGAGCAGCTGGTTATAGACAGCGGATATGTTGCTGCAATGGAAGCGACATGCAAGATGGAGGTTGAGACGGTCAAAGGGGCAGCTAATGTCATCCTCGGCGGTGAAGGACTGTTCAATACAGTCGTAACAGGTCCGGGCAAAGTGTGGCTCCAGACCATGCCGATCAACGCTCTTGCTATGAGCCTGTACGCATACATGCCGCATACCGGCAATTAATATGCAGGTGAGTGACAGGCGCTGACAACTGAAGTAAGCACTTGGCTTACGACATGAAACAAAAAACAAGCCGGTATTGGTCTGCTGAAACCAATACCGGCTTGCTGTTATCTGAAACCGTCAGGATCTCAGGCTTGCCGGGACCAATCTGTGATAAAGACGATTGGCGCGTACTGACAATATGCCTATCACCGTGCCGCCGGCAGCGATCTTGACTAGTGCGGCTGCAAGAGGGTACTGATGCCAGTACAGCGGAGCCGCGGCGTCTATCAGTGAGAGCAGGAGTGCGGTGATCCCGAGTATTATGAGATTCCTGCCGCAGAGAAGCTTGCGGATCGGAATGTCAGGAAAGAGAGCTTTGGCAGTTGCGGTAAAGAGTCCGGTAAGGATAGCAAAGCCTGCGGCGAGGGACGCGATAAAAGCGCCGAAAGGTGAAGCGAATATGACGTTCCATAGGAAAGATATCGCCGTAAGCAGTGCCGTGCCGACCACCCACAGCGGTAATACTATCACCACTCTGACTGATTGAGGCATCGTAAGTATCGCCTGCCTGAAGCGGGCAAAGAATCCGCCGCGCGAAGACTTCTGCTCATCCGCGTCATCCTCGGAATCATCTACCGGCGCGCTGATGACATCATCGATATCCATAACGACCGGAGCGGGCCTGTAATTGGCAGCAGTCTGCTCTTCGACTATATCCGCCGGACTTGAGAAGGCCAGGCCTGTGAGAAGAGATACTACTACCAGCGCAGTGGTAAGACCGCGAAGACCATGCTTCTTCACTTCGGCCTTGGGATCATAAGTCCCTTCCAGATAACCGTCGATCCTGCGGTCAACGATTTTGCGCAGCTTCTTAGTCTTGCTTGTAAGGCTGTCTGCTCCTGTTTTCTGTCCGGATCCGTGTCCTGCCATTGTGTCCACCTCTGTCTCAGCTGACATATGATAAGTGATTCGTTCATTTGAAGTGTATCATATTTCGTATATGCCATCTATATAAAAGATATTGGTGGTATTGGATGGCGAATATGTTATAATACTGAATCGAAAAAGAATTGGATCAATGATTCGGAGGTAGATAATGGCTATTACTGTACTCAGAGTCTGCGCAGCTGTCGGACTCGCACTCAATCTGTTCCTGGTGATCAGAAAGATCTCTTCTGAACTCAAGACAGAAGCAGGAAAAGAAAAGTGGGCAGAGAGCAAGAAATATGTTATTTATAATGCGATCGTTGGCGTTGCGGCCAATTTCCTTGATGTTTTCGGGATCGGCACATATGCTACGACATCCGCAGCGGTCAAATTCGGCAAGTCTGTCAAGGATGGAGACATTCCGGGGACATTGAGCGTCGGAGCGACAATACCGGTTTGTATCGAGGCTATCCTGTTCTCAAGGCTCGTTGACATCGACAGCCTTACTCTGGCATTGATGGTGGTCGCTGCTACAGCAGGCGCGCTGATCGGAGCAAGCCTCGTTACCAAGCTGAACATCCAGGGTGTAAGGCTCATGATGGGTATCGGTATGATAATACTGGGCATCCTCATGGCGCTCATAGTATTTGCCGTCGGACCGTTCGGTCTTACCGGAGAAGATCTCAAGCTGACAGGGATCAAGCTCGTCGCAGCTGTCCTCGTGCAGTTCATCCTCGGAATATTCATGAACATCGGTGTCGGACTGTACGCGCCTTGCATGGCGCTTTGCACAGGCCTGGGGCTGGGAGTTACCGCTGCTTTCCCTATCATGATGGGATCTTCGGCTATACTGATGGCTTACGGCAGCAGCCCTCAGTTCATCAAAGCCGGAAGATTCGATATGCTCGCTTCCATCTGCCAGATGATAGGCGGTACTGCGGGCGTGCTGGTGGCATACTTCCTGGTAAAGAATCTTGATGTCAGGATCCTGACTATCATTATATCTGTTGTGGTTCTGGCAACAGGAGTCATGTTCTTCAGAGATTATAAGAACGGTAAGCCTAGACGCAGACAGGAGAGGTAACAGATGACAGTCAATTACGACGGTGCGCATAAAACCTTTACTATTAATACTGACAACTCTACTTATCAGATGCAGGTGGATAGATATGGCTGCCTGCTTCATCTGTATTATGGAAGAAAAAGCACCGGCTGCATGGACTGGCTCCTGACATACGGAGACAGGGGCTTTTCCGGTAATCCTTACGATGCGGGCACAGACAGAGAGTATTCATATGATTATCTGCCGCAGGAATTCCCGGTACAGGGCAACGGCGATAGCCGCAGCCCGGCACTTGAGATAAGAGACGGCAGCGGTGTATTCGGCTGTGATCTCAGATACAAGTCTCACGAGATCGTAAGCGGGAAGTATGGTTTGAACGGACTTCCGGCGGTCTATTCAGAGACTGAGGATGATGATGCGGCGACTTTGAGAATAATCCTTGCTGACCGCAGGACAGGGGTAGAAGCGGAGCTCCTTTACGGAGTCCTTCCGCATATAGATGTAATAACGAGGAGCGTCATACTGAGGAATGGCGGGACCGGTACCGTGAAAGTGGAGAAGCTGCTTTCGGCTTGCCTGGATTTTGTCAGCGGCGAGTACGATCTGATCACTTTCCACGGAAGACATACTATGGAGCGCATACCGCAGAGAGATGCGATATACCACGGAGCTAGGGTCATAGGCAGCAGACGGGGCATGTCTTCGCATCAGTATAATCCGTTCCTGATCCTGGCTGATCGTGATACGACTGAGACTGCCGGAAAATGCTGGGCGATGCAGTTCGTATACAGCGGCGGTTTCCGTGCGGAAGCAGAAATGGATCAGTTCATGCAGACGAGACTGCAGATGGGATTGGCCTGTGAGAAATTCTCATATCCGCTCGAGCCGGGTGAAGAGCTGCAGGGTCCTGAGGTGATAATGACTTTCAGTGACAGCGGTATCGAAAGACTCACTCACTCTCTCCACAGATGTCTGCGCAGGCATGTTTGCAGAGGAAAGTACAGAGACGGAGGAAGACCGGTCATATTGAACAGCTGGGAGGCTTCGTACTTTGACTTCACGGGAGAGTCTCTCCTTGCTCTGGCTGATCAGGCTGCGGACCTCGGCATGGACATGCTTGTCCTGGATGACGGCTGGTTCGGAGACAGGAACGATGATCTCAGAGCACTCGGAGACTGGATGCCTAACGAGAAGAAGCTCGGGATGACTCTCGGAGAGCTGGCAGAACAGGTCAACGAAAAGGGAGTCAAGTTCGGTATCTGGATGGAGCCGGAAATGGTCAGTGAGAACAGTGAGCTGTACAGGATGCATCCGGATTGGGCGCTTGCTCTGCCGGGGCAGGATCCGGTACGCGCGAGATATCAGCTGGTGCTCGACCTTTCCCGCCGCGACGTGACTGACTTTATATATGATGCTATCTGCAGTGTGCTCGACAGCGCACACATAGAGTATCTCAAGTGGGATTACAACAGATCGATTTCGGATGTCTATTCCTATGACACGGATGATCAGGGCAAAGTCATGTATGACTACATGCTCGGGCTGTACAGCATACTCGGAAGACTCACGGACAAGTATCCTGATCTTCTTATTGAAGGATGCAGCGGCGGCGGAGGCAGATTTGACGCGGGAATGCTGTACTATACTCCGCAGATCTGGTGCAGTGATAATACAGACGCTCTGGACAGACTGGCCATTCAGTACGGGACTTCATTCGGTTATCCTTCATCGGCAGTAGGAGCGCATGTATCCGCATGTCCTAACCACCAGACAGGAAGGACTACACCTCTCAGCACAAGAGCTGCGGTAGCTATGAGCGGCACGTTCGGTTATGAGCTGGATCCGGCAAAGCTGAGCGCGGAAGAAAAAGAAGAGATCCGCAGTCAGGTGAGGACTTTCAGAGAGTATTCGTCACTTGTCAATAACGGCCTTTACTACAGACTTTCCGGACCGGAGAATGGTGAAGCATATGCATGGAGCCATGTGGCGGAAGACGGAAGTGTAGCGATGATCACGGCAGTCATCACAAGATGCCATGGCAATATGGCTTCGTTCTATGTCGTTCCGAGAGGACTGACGAGTGGAGCTCTATACAGAGAAAAAACATCCGGCAGGATATATCCTGCGGATGCTCTTATGGACTCAGGCCTGCCTCTGGACAATCCTGTCACAGACGGCCAAAGCTATTTCATGGTATTCGAGAGAATGAACTGACCGTTCCCGAGACTGTCATCGACAGCATAGCTGATCTTCAGTCCCGGGTAGGCTTCAGAAAAATACTTTCTGTTGCCGGCCTTGTGACCTATCATATTAGAGAACCAGTGGCTGTTGGAATACACGGTCAACTCGGAAATATTGTTCGAGTCTTGAGGCTCCCCTGCGGGGGAGCTTTTTATGTAGTCATCGAGCAGCTCGCGGATCCTGTCGCGCGCGAGCTCGCCCTCGACGAGCTGACGGAAGGCAGGATGGTAAGTGCCGCCGTTGATGGCTCCGCCTTCGCCTATGATATCCGTGCTCTTGAGCCCGACTCGCATTATCGTGATCCCGGCATCATCCAGGATGCGGTACATTTCTTTGGTCCTCGAGACTGCTTCCTCTCTTGAGAGAGGCGTATATTCGCCGCGCATATACATTTCGTAGAGCTCGGTGTCGTCAAGGACGATGGTCGGATACAGACGAGCGAGGGAAGGCTGAAGTTTTACAGTCTCTCTTGCCGA
>SVCR01000267.1 GCA_015058265.1 Clostridiales bacterium | reverse complement strand
AAATAGGACCTGCAAAGGAGGGGGGAAAGGAACATTCAGATTCAGAAGGAGTACCTGATAAAGATGAGGCATTCATAAGAAAGTAGACAGCAAGGAGGAAAAATGAGTGAGAAGATCGTACAGACAGCAGGAAGAGATCAGCTTGGTGAATTTGCACCGATGTTTGCGCATCTGAATGATGATGTGCTGTTCCTCTTCCTGCGAAATGGTTTGATTACATGTTCTTCCGCACGGCATTCGCTTTTCCGGATTATGAGAAGGCAGGCCTGCTCGTATTCCTCGAGAATCTGCTGATGCTGCTTTTCTGGTCATTTGTTGGCGATCAGTCAGTCACTTTCTGCACATCCGGCGGAAGCGGGATCTCAGAAAGCATGAAACATATCACTTAAGTATGATAAATCGACAAGAAGACCGGAAAGATCAAAGTGAGGAAAGGTCTCAAGAAGGGGACCTATAAGATGAAGATCAAAGTGAAAGCGAAAGGAAATGCCAATTACAAAGCATCTTCCTGGAAGACCGTTACTGTCAAAGTCAAAGTGAAATGACGATACCGTTAAATATGAACAGAGCAGAGGAATTGTTCAGAAAAGGTTATAACTGCAGCCAGTCGGTTTTTTGCGGCTTTTGCAGATGCTGCCGACTGCTTCAACGAACGCGGGTTCATATCGCTTGAGATCCCTGAAGGAGTCGTGAAGATCGGCAACGGCGCTTTCAGCAGCTGCTCATCACTTGAAGAGGTCATTATTCCCCGTTCAGTCCGTGAAATAGGCTCAATGACTTTTCTTGCGTGCCGAAGCCTCAAAAGCGCCGTTATTCCTTCCGGGACAGTTGACATAGGAGATATGGCTTTCCCGGAGACAACAGAGCTGATCTGTCCGAAATAACCATCAATTATCGATAATCATTCATTCAATGCTTCCCATTTGCCTGATGCTGACCTTCTGTCCATCAGGCCTATTATTTTTTCTGAAAGCATTATTCTGAATACCTCATCTTTATTGTTTTCATCAAAAGACGTTGCTTCCACTATCCTTGCGATCCTGCGCATGAAGGGTAACGGCAGAAAGGCCGCCACACAAAGAAAAGCTGCAGCGCTTCAATGAATACCTGGAGCATCAGATCCGTAAGCTCGGAGTTGAGATACGGACCGGCCGTGCGCCGTCGCGAAGTGAGATAGATTGTCTGGAGCCGTATGCAGTTATGGTCGCTGCGACGGGCTGCCTCTTGCTGTACAGGAAGCATTTGACAGGCTGAAGATGAAGATCCGAGCCGAAGGGCTGAAATGATTCAGATGCAATAGTCGATTATTGATAAGAAAACAGAGGGATTATATAATATAACACGATCAATCATCAGAAAGACAGATCGCTTTATGCCGGAGCTTTGCTCCCGGCTTAAACGCAATTTGAAATGCCGGACAATACTTCAAAGAAGAAAACAAAAAACAGGCATATGCGGTTGCCCCTCGAGAAGAAAGCATTCCTGATCACCTTGCTTCTGACGCTGGGGATAGGTATTACTATGCTCGTTGCGGGGCTTGCCCTGTATACTATCGGAGTGGCGGATGAGTATTTTATAAATACCTGGAATCTCGCCAATGCTGAAGGTGCAGTACTTGACCAGCAGGATTACAGAGGTCTGTGCGATGAGATACTTGAGATATACGACAGCCTTCCTGAAGAAGTAAGGGACGGGGAGCAGAATGATGAGTATCTGGCTCATTTTGCGCATCTTCGCAATGACAGGTTCCGGATGCTGCAGGAGGCTATGCACAGTCTGCAGCAGAGAAACGGCCCGATGAACGCGTTCATAGTCGCTATGGACGAGACGAAAAACAGAATGATCTACCTCGTCGATGCGGATCAGGACGAAGAGACCATATGCCTTCCGGGCTCGTGGGAACAGTACGAAGATTACGAAGTTGAGATGCTGGTGCATGGCATTCCGCCTACGAAGCTTGATAAAATGCGGGGCGTAGAGGACCCTATACAGGCAACATACACCTTGCATGAGCCGTACGGCAGAAGGTGTACGGCAGGCGCGACCCTGTATGAGACAGATAAGTACACTGTGATGGTCTGCGTAGATGAGAAGCTCCAGCCTGTGATCGATCAGAGCAAGAGGTTCCTCCTTGAGTATGTGACCCTGCTGCTGCTTGTAACACTTATCGCTTCGTATATAGGCATGACCCTCATGAAAAAGGCCATGGTCAATCCGATCGACCGCATGGCAGCAGCCGCAAGAGAATACGAAAAGTCCTCAGACAAGCATTCCGGTAAAAGGTATTTTGATGATCTAGACATAAACACCGGCGATGAAGTAGGGAGGCTGGCCTACACTCTTAAGAAGATGGAAGAGTCTGTCGATGAGTACATGACCGATCTGACTGCGGCTACGGCAGAGAAAGAGAGGATCAATACAGAGCTCACGCTGGCTTCCGGAATACAGATGAGTATGCTCACGACTGAGTTCCCTGAAAGAGAAGAATTCAGGATGCACGCTTCGATGGAGCCGGCAAAAGAGGTCGGCGGCGACTTTTACGATGTCATCGTTATCGATGATGATCACCTCGCCATAGAAATAGCCGATGTTTCGGGCAAGGGGATACCGGCAGCGCTCTTCATGATGGCGACTAAGATCATGCTCGCCGAAGGCGTTAAGGATTGCACATCGCCGGCGAAGCTCCTTGCTGAGACTAACGAAAAGATCTGTGCGAAAAATGAAGAGGAAATGTTTGTGACTGTCTGGCTCGGCATCCTCGAGATCTCTACGGGCATAATCACAGCCTGCAACGCCGGACACGAATTCCCGATAATCGTTCATGCGGACGGAAGCGCAGAGCTGCTTCGCGATAAACACGGATTTGTTTTAGGCGGTCTGCCGGGAATGAAGTACACTGATTACGAGATCAGGCTCGATCACGGCGAAAAGATATTTCTGTATACAGACGGAGCTGCTGAGGCTGCTTCAGTCCGGAATGAGCTCCTCGGTACCGACCGTATACTGACTGCCATAGAGAAGGCGGGTCCGGGGATATCTCCCGAAGATACGATGTTCGCTGTCAGGCAGACGATCCGCGAATTCACGGAGGGAGCTGATCAGTTCGATGACCTCACTATGCTGTGCCTTGAGTACCGCAAATAA
>SVCR01000266.1 GCA_015058265.1 Clostridiales bacterium | reverse complement strand
ATACCTTCCGATAAAGATGGAAGAGATGCCTATAGAAGATGCAAAGAAGCTCGGTGCCATGGCAATTTTCGGCGAAAAGTACGGGGATATCGTCAGAGTCGTCAGCATGGGAGACTACAGCATCGAGTTCTGCGGCGGTACGCATATCGACAACACAGGCAAGGTAGGCGGCTTCAAGATCATAAGCGAAGCCGGTATCGCGGCGGGTGTGAGGCGTATCGAAGCTATCACAGGATCAAATGTCGTCAGGTATCTGGCAGGCAAGGAAACTACTATCAGCGATGTTGCCGCTGCACTCAAGTCAAGCGAAGCAGACCTGACAAGAAAAGCCGGTCAGGTCATGGCAGATATAAAATCGCTTGAAAATACCATTAAATCTATTAAGTCTGATGAGATAAGCGGCTCGGTTGATGGTATAATCAGCTCAGCAAAAGAGATCAGCGGTATAAAGCTGATCGCCAAAAAGTTCGAAAACACAGACGTCGATCAGCTCAGAAGCATCTCTGATGCTGTGAAGGAAAAGACCGATGATGTGGTCATGGTATTCGCGGCGGTAAATGACGGAAAGGTAACTTTCATCGTATCCGTAAGCGAAGACCTGATCGGCAGGGGATATCACGCAGGAAAGCTCATCAAGGATATCGCTGCGGCCGCAGGAGGAGGCGGCGGCGGCAAGGCCAATATGGCTCAGGCCGGCGCCAAGGATCCGTCAAAGGTCGACGCGGCGTTTGCCAAAGCTGAAGAGCTTATCGCAGGGTGACAGGAAGGAGCAGTTATGAGCAAGAACACAATCATGTTTGAAGGGTTCAAGGACAGTCAGCTAAATAAAAAGGAAGCGCTCATAGAGATCTATTCGGCTCTTAATGACCGCGGATACAACGCGATCGATCAGATCGTGGGATATCTCACTTCCGGTGATCCTTCATATATCACAAGTCACAACAATGCAAGAAACCTCATCCTCAAGATGGACAGAGACGAGCTCCTCGAGGAGATACTTGTAAATTATCTCGGCATCAATTGATGAGGATACTCGGACTTGACGTTGGAAGCAAAACTGTGGGGGTCGCGGTTAGCGACCCTCTTGGCGTTATCGCCACAGGAGTGACCACTATAGAAAGAGTCGGGATACGCAAGGATACCGGCAAAGTCATCGATTACATAAATGAGTATGGCTGCGATACGGTGGTCATAGGTCTTCCTCTCTCTCTTGACGGCAGCGATTCGGTCCAGACTCAGAAGGTCCGGGACTTCAGGACTATGCTTGAAAACAAGCTTAAGAGCTCAGGACCTCTTTCAAAGGTGAAGGTCGAATGGCAGGATGAAAGGTATTCGACAGCAGAAGCTGAAGAAGTCCTCATCGAAGCCGACATGAGCAGGGAAGACCGCAAAAAGATAATCGACAGGCAGGCTGCCATAGTTATCCTGCAGAGATATCTTGACAGAATGCCGCGGGGAGAATGATGGATCATCTGCAAAGCATGACAAAACATCTCGTATCCGGGCTGATAATATTCATGCTGATGCTGACTTCGGTATCAGTGACGACTGCGGAAGTACATGCGGAGCAGTCGTCTTTTGAATACAAGAAATATCACGAACACAGTCAGTACAGGCAGGCTCTTGAGAGGAGGATGGAGAGCGTAAGCAAAAAACTGTCGTCAGGCATGGTCGATGAAAAGACTTATCCGATACCGGGACTGATCGAAACATGCTATGTCAACAGGAATAATACAGGTACATCAGACGAATACATACCTCAGGGTCTCTGCAGCACCGGAGACTACTGGCTGATCACCGCCTATGACGCAAAAAAGAAGAACAGGTCTGTCATATATGCTGTAGATGCCCGTACTGCAGAACTTGTATCTACGATCACTGTCCCGAACAAATATCACGTAGGCGGAATAGCATATGACGGCAAGCGCATATGGCTGACCGGAGATACATCCGATAAGTACAAGGGAGAGCCTTTCGTACAATACATCGATTATGAAGATTTCCTCCGGATGGCAGATCAGCCTCTCTATGAGATCCGTTCACGCGAGATGTCCGGAAGGGTCTATATCAACAACAAGCCTTCATTCCTCGAATGTGATGACGGTATACTCTGGGTAGGGACCTACATGGGATCAAAGGACACCAGGGAGGCCTATATAAACGGATATACGATAGTTGAGGATGACAAAGGCGTCAGGCTCAACACACTCATGTATTCGGTGATATCCGGCATAGACTCAAGTGCGCAGGGATGCGATATAGAAGGAAATGATCTTTATGTTTCGAGCTCATACAAAGGTTCTTCATCGAGAGTAAAGTCTTCGTTCATAACCAGATACAACATAGCTCCGCTCAGGGAGGGAACAGCAAACCTTTATGTCGGAGATAGAGAGAACAGCAGGGTAGAAGTTCCCAAGATGAACGAGGAGATCCTTGTTGAAAACGGAACGATCTACATCAATTTCGAAGCAGGATCAAAAAGATGGAAGAATGCCGTCATAAATACAGACAGGATACTGGCAGTAAAGAAATCGCTCTGGGGTAAAAAGAAATGAAGAAAAAAATACTTATCATAGCAGCTGCCGTTCTTGCATTAGTTCTGGTAGCGGCCGCAGACGTCATGAGGAATGATCCCAATCTCGTAATGAAAGAGTTTGCCAGCGACCTGATTCAGGATGAGACAGAAGAGGTCGAATTCGATCACGTCGGACCTTATAAGATAGGCCGGCACAGGATCCCGGTCTATACATTCACGCCTGAGGAAGACGCCGAGTATTCTTTTACAGTCTCAGATATAAAAACCGATGACGACGTGTTTATCACTATGAGTGTATGTGACAGGGATCTGAACGATTTTATCATTGCTGATAATTTCAATGATCATGCTGACAGCATTTCGGGGTCCGAGTTCCTGTCAGAAGACAGCGAATGCTTTGTCATCATAAATGCGATCGCGGATAATGATGACCGGGGATGCAGCGGATCCTTCAGGCTGACTGTAACGAAGCTTACGGAAGATACGGCTCCGATAGAATTGACAGAAGCCGAGCCGGTCACAGTCAGCATGAATGATGACGAAATGTCTTCTGATCTGTTCAGACCGAAAGAATCCGGTTTCTACAGCTTCAGTACCTCTGTGTTTTCAAAAAAAGAAGAGGCCGGATTCTC
>SVCR01000015.1 GCA_015058265.1 Clostridiales bacterium | reverse complement strand
AGTCATATACAAGCGAAAAGGAAATGCTGGACTCGCTTATGAAGCAATTCCCGGAAAGCGACCGTCTGGAGTGGAACAAGGACAATGACAATTTTGATGTTCTGAGAAGAGCGGATATCCTGATATCTGATTTCTCCGGTATCATATTCGACTTCAGCCTGGTGTTTGACAAGCCTGTCATATATACCGACGTCCAGTTCGACGCTTCTCCATATGACGCGTGCTGGCTCGATGAGGAGCTGTGGACTTTCAGGGTCCTGCCGCAGCTGGGGCAGCAGTTAACGGACGAGAACATGCCTGAGATCGGTAAGCTTGTTGACGAATGCCTCAACGATCCTCGCTTTGCGCAGGGCAGGAAAGCAGCAAGAGAAGAGGGCTGGTCATATATCGGCGAGAGCACAGTAAGAACTGTAGATTACCTGACAGCTAAACACGCAGAGCTGGAAGAAGCTGCTCGTGTGAAAGCCGAGCAGGATAAAGCAGCAAGAGAAAAAGAAACAAAAAAGAAAAAATCCAAGAAAGAAGCGAAGAAAGAACACACGGAAGAAAAAGCGTCCTGAGAGAGATCGGGACAGGGAGGATGCAATGTACAACACAACAGCATCGATCAGCGGATCTGCAGCTAAGCGCCTGATGATCAGAGCGCTGATCATTTCATTGTTCGTGATGCTGACGGCGGCCGCGGCAGCTGTCGATACGCATGCAGCATCAGCCAAGAACGCGACCGGAAGGATAGACTCCAGAGGCGGGGCGATACTCAGAGCCAAAACGAGCGTCAACTCAAAGAAGGTCGGAAAGCTGAGGAACAACAGGAAGATCACGATCCATAAGGAGATCTTTACCAAAAAGAACAAGACCTCGAAGAAGACTCGCTGGTACTATGTAACAGCCGGCAAGAAGAAGGGCTATGTCAGGGCAGATCTTGTAGACAGCCTCGATTATTCCCATGTGAAAGGAAGAACAGTAGCTTATCTGAACTACCGTGTCGGTCCGGGAGTGAAAATGAAAAAAGTCGGGCTGTTCAACTACGGCGCACAGCTTGATGTCGTGCTGAAGGCCAAGCTCAAAGGCTCGAAGATGAACTGGTACAAGGTCAAGGCCGGCAAGAAGTATGTCTACGTGTGCGCAGATTATGTTGCTTTCCCGGTCAAGAAGTCTTCGGGAGGCAGCATGAAGAAGGTCAAGATGCCTTCTTGCCTGGAGGATTCCAAATACGGTTCCCACAGAGTCAGCTCAGAGGACTGGGGTACCGACGGCACCAGAACGACAGCTGAATGTATCGACTGCGGCAAGTCTGTGGAAGTGTACAGATTTAAAAAGACAGGCGTTAAGTTCATCGCCAAGGCATCGACGAGGATCAAGACCGTAGGTGCGGATGTGACTAACAATAAGGGCTTTACATACCACTACAAGATCTACTGGCAGGCAGGCGGATTCAAGACTTACTCAAGATACATGCACCTGCACGGCTGCTCCACAGCAGCGCTGACTACCGTACTGAACGCTACAGTTCCTACGCTTAAGGACTATCCTCCGAATAAGATAATCAGTGAAGTCGAATACGATGTTCTCGGACACAAAGCGTTCTACAAGAACTATAAGAAAGACGGCAAGAACGGGGATATGCCGATCACATTGCTGGGCATGACCAAGATACTTGACGCATACGGCGTCAAGTATAAACTGCCTGCTTCTAACAAGAGTGAATGCGTAAAGGAAATAACCGAGCATCTCAAGAACGGAGATCCGGTCATCATGACATTCAACAACGGCAGCAGCGGCGGTCTGTCAAGCAGCATCCATACTATTGTCCTTATCGGACTCGACAAGAACAATCACCCGATCATCGCTGACTCGGTATTCAAGGATTCTTCGGTATGGGGCGATGACGGCCTCGTCAAGACAGGAAGACTCAGTGTAAGCAAAATGGTCTCTTATATAGGATGCTACGGCAACTGGTCGGTATGCAGAGACAATTATACCGGAGCCGGAGCTGACTTCTATGATACCAAGGCTGACAGAGGATACCTGCTGATATACGGGAAATAAGATTTTTTAAGCTTAAATAAAGGAGCTTTTGGGGACGCGATATAGTATAATCAAGAATCCAATATTAGGTAGAGAAGGAAGGGACCATGAAGAAGAGAATTGCAGCAGTGCTGATAGCGGTAATGATGGTAGCGGCATTTCCGTGCGCTGTTTCTGCAGAACAGATGCTGGCAACGGGGGACAAATATCAGGAATTCATTAATGTTGGAGTAGCTGTCAATGCATCTGAAGGAGAAGCATTTATCAGAGGCGGATACGAGCCTGAATATCTGGGTGCTTACGGTCTTACTGAAGAAGATGTCGCAAATATCACGATATCCATGTCCGGATCATCAGATACGTCATTCGATGAAGATGGCCAGTTTGTGATGGAACTACCATCTGATAGCAAAGCGGCATGGGGAAATACCTATTCCGTATCATTCACAGTCGATGGAAATACCTATACCAAGAAAGCGATAGTAAAGAAATTCTTTGCCGATGCGACAGTCAAGGTTTCCGGGACACTTGTCTATAACGGAAAAGCTCTCTCTCCGACAGTCAAGGTGACGGCAGGCGGCAAGAGGCTCAGCTCTTCAGCATACGAGGTGTGGATCGATGGCAAGCGAAGTGGTGCGAAGACGGTTGGATTACACTACGTCGATGTCATACCCGCTGACAGTAGCAAGTATGATTTTGACTGGCATGAAGCTACTTACAAGATCCTTCCTAAAGGGACAGCAGTCAGAAAACTGCAGGCTAAGCAGAAGAGAATCACTGTCATCTGGAAGAAACAAGCCAAGGAGACCAGCGGATATCAGATCCAGTATACGACTGTAAATAAAGTCGGTAAGAAGAGTAAGAAGGTAACCAAGAAAATAACCATCAACAATAACAAGACTGTAAAAAGAGTTATTAAGAAACTCAATCCGGGTCAGGTATACAGATTCAGGATCCGGACATTCAAGACATCAGATGGGAAGAAGTATTATTCAGCCTGGTCTAAGTACAAGAAGGTCAGAACTAAACCTGCTCCTAAAGCGAAGAATAAGACTGATAAATAGTAGTTCCTGCAGGGAAATAAGGGAAAAATATGGAACAGAGAAGATATTCATATAATGAATTAATACGAACGATGCTCGTGATAGTGGCATCGTTTGTTTTACTGTTGTTCGCATGCGGGTTTTCGACTGTATATGCTGAAGATATCAGCAGCGATGCGGATTCAGAGAAAGAGTGCGTCGTTCAGGAAACCCCTGCATCCACGTCAACTGAACAAGAGCCTGACAAGGTCTCATCAGATGTACCATCAGCCCCGGCTGCAGTAACAGATAATGATGATTCGAATCGGAGCTCCGGATTTGATGAAGAGCTTTCTGATGCGAGTACAGGGACCGGAAGTAATGGCTCCTCAAAGGCTGATACTGAAGCTGATATAGACAGCCCAACTTTGGATGATCAGGACTATACAGAAGTCGGAGCCGGAAGCATAGAGGCTGAGGGATCTGATACGGATGCGTTGATTGGGGCCGATGAGATCACCGTTGATAGAATACAGGATGACGCTTCTGGATCAAATGATGCATCAGAGCCTGATTCTGATGCTGCAGACGGTGTTACAACGGATCCTTACCAGCAGGAGGCGATCCAGTATTGGAACGGTAAGTACAGAGAGCTGACCCCTAATGATGTGATCAATACAGATGCCTTAACTATCAGGATCAGCAACACAGAGTTCATATTCGATATATCCGGAAATAGTCTGCAGCTGTGGACATCTAATGACTCCATCGGCCAGAGATTCTCTTTCGTGCCTAATGGGGATAATACTTTCAGGATCGTATCCTCCAAGACGGGCAAGGTACTGCAGATCAAAAACGGTATGGTTGTATCAGGCAATAGTATCGTCCTCGGAAGATATCTCGGCAAAGCATGTCAGAAGTGGAGGATCCTGTATGATGTCGAGAACGGCTCATATGTATTGCTCAGTGCCGCAGATAATAGATACACTGTAGGCTATGGTGATTCATCCAAGGGAAAGGGCCTCATCCTCAGATTCAGGGATGATACTGCAGGCAGAGCAGTCAGCCTGATGAAGCCTGTGCCTATCGTACCTGATGATTCTTATTCATTCTGGAACGGGTCATCCACCGGATTTGCTGTTGGAGTTGAGAAGGCAAGCAAGACGAGCGGGTCAGATGCCGTAGCACAGAAGCGCAGCAATAAAAATGTCAATATCTCGCAGCTGTTTGAACTCGTATGGAGCAACGCGTACGGATATTATGTTCTTCTCAACACGAACTCGGGCAAAGTGCTGGACGTCAATGGCACCAATGTATATATCAACGATTTTAACAACTCCGGAACTCAGTTCTGGACATTTGAGACTGCAACAGATACCAGAGGATACTACATCAGGTCTGCCGTAACAAGGAAGCAGCTCGCTGTTGTCAACGATACTATCACAAGCGGAGCCAGCCTCGTATTGCTTCCGTTCAGAGAGAATGAGTCGCGTGCATGGTTGATGAGGAAGGCCAAGGCGTCGAATAATGCTGTCAACTGTTTAACTGCACTCAAAATAAAGGCGGACTGGTATACAGAGGCGGGAGAAGAATACCCACATGAAGACTATCAGGCTTACCATCCTAAAGTTGTTGCATTCGATGAGCCATGGAATGGTTATAAATACTGGATGGCATATACACCTTATCCGAATGCAAATTCAGACTACGAGGATCCGTGCATAGCCGCAAGTAATGACTTGGTGAATTGGACGATCCCGGAAGGCCTTACCAATCCACTGCATGATACTCATCTCGATGGAGCCAAGTCCATCCATAACTCAGATACACATATGCTGTACAATCCGAATACCGGCAGGATGGAGGTGTTCTGGAGACTTGTCGAAGGGAGTAAGACCAGGATCTACATGGCAGTATCGTATGATGGAATACATTGGACTGACAGAAACGGGGAAGAGGATAAAGAAGAGATCATCTTCATGCCTGATGTCAACGTCAGAGACTGCATAAGTCCTGTGTTCATATATGAGGACGGGATCTACAGAGTCTGGTATGTAGGCAGCCAAACAGGTGATATATACTATCGTGAAACTGCAGACTTTGACAACTGGACTGATGAGATAAGACTGAATATCCCATATGAGTATACAGGAATGAAGACCTGGCATTTTGATATCGAGAAAACCGATAAAGGGTACGAAGCAGTATTGGCTGCGTTCGATCAGTGGGACAATCGCAATAGGATGGATCTATGGTATTCTTCTTCGGACAACGGATTGACAGGATGGAGCAACGCTGAGGTCATTCTCAGGCCGACGACTGGTTCTGCTAATTGGGATAATACGGGAATATACAGATGCTGTCTGCTCAAGATCCGGGATACATACCTTGTATACTACGGTGGTACTTTCAGCAGCAAGCTGAAGCACGGTATAGGAGTTGTTTACGGCACTGATATCAGGAACCTTCAGAGTGTCAATGTCGATTTCATCAAAGAAGGAAATGAAGCAGTTGTCGCAGCCTTCGCAGATGCTCTTCAGAATTACATCTACGCATAATTATCCGGATGTAATATGATTCTTGAGACCGAGCCTCACTTTTGTGGTGAGGCTTTTATGGTGTAGTGATATTTATTGAGGCACGCAGAGAGCTTCGCTCGGAATATAAATCTCTTCTAAATTTTGACGAGAGCATGCTGTATAGAATATAATAATTATAACTGTGCCAGAGCAGTATGATGTATGCGTATCATAGCTGTATCCGGCATTGTATTCAGTAATTATAGAATCAAGATCAACTGATCGGAGAAGGTAATTATGAGCAACAGGAGAACTGCTATTTTTCTGACGGACGTACTCGGTCTTGCCGCCGGCGGGAGGAGTGAAACGATGTTCACAAGAGCCGAGGCAATGAACAAAGCTGGCTATGATGTCGTTGTCGCAGCATGCGGCTCCAGATGGAATCACCTTCGGACATTCAACAGGCTCAAGGATGAAACAGGGGCGGAGAATGTCATATTCGAGAACATGTTCAATTGGATCGCAGGGACAGAGACCCAGTTGGTCAGAAAAGGCGAGCCGTTTCTGATGGAAGAGGACCAGCTGTTCAAGATCAAAGTTTATCCGGAAGAAACTAATAATAAAAAGGAATCAAACAAAAGGATCTACAAGGAAGATCAGTTTGATGTTGGATCTGATGAATGCAGCAGGACCGTTTACTACAATCAGGTAACGGAAAAGCCATATGCAGTGGTCTGTTATGACAATTCTGACAGCAGTCAGGAGATAGCAACGATATACGATCTCAAGCATAAGAAGACGTTCATAAGCATGGAGGACGCTCTTTCAGCATGGATCGCCTGGCTGGGCAGAAAGTATCCCGATCCGGTGTTCTTCACAGAGGTCGAGCAGTTCGATTCCGCATGTATGAATAATGTGTATGCAGAGACACCGATCAAGACCATACTCATATGCCACAGCACAATGATCAATGAGGAGACAAGCAGGCCGAGGCGAAGAGCAAGAGCCTTTCTCAGGTATCCGGACAAATTCGTCAGACTTCTCTTCAGCGAGGAGTCTGATATGCCAGTAATAAGGGCACTCTACGGTGACATACCGAACATGGGAATCGCACCGGAAACGCCGGAGGAGTGGCAAAAGCTCATGGAGGATATCCGCGACGATAAGGGCGTAGAAGACCGACTTCCGGTAATGATCGATTTTAGTTGCATCTCAGAAGAAGCTCCGGAAGGAATCAAATATAGAGTAAATGCAGAATTGGATGAAACAGTGAACGGGGCTGAGTTCAGGATGCTGATACAAGATCCAGAGATTGGCACCTTTGCGGAAAGCATAGCCGCAGACAGATTAACAAATGAAGGCATGAAGTGGGAGATGACATTCACAAGCAGTGATAAAGAAGGGATGCCTTATCTGGAGTTCATTATGGACAACAGATGCACTCTGTATTGTCTCAACACTGAGTCTTCTAGACAGGATGAGCAGGAAGCATAGGAGAGTCTGATGATCAACAGAAAGAAAACGATAATAATGATGACAGACATGTTCTCTGCTTCATCAGGAGGGAGAACCGCATCAATCTTCCGCAGGGCGAAGATTTATCAGGAACTCGGATATAGAGTCTGTATTGCGACCAAGAACTATCGACCTAACTATCTTGACATATTTGAATTCCTGTGTGCAAAATTCGGAGTCAAGAATGCAACATTCCTGAACCCCTTCGAATTCTTCGCCGGAGAGAAAATATACAAGCTGCATGATCAAGACGCTGCTCTTGCGATACATGGAATAGTCGATGAGCCTACACCATATTCAGTCATCAACTCTGACGCAGATGGTAAGGCAGGACGAAGACAGACATTCAGACTTGACGGAGAAGGCAGCAGAGTGCTCTCTTCTCAGACATTCTATGTTCCTGATACCGGCAGAGTATATATGTACAGTGAACCAGGTATCAAAGGCGGGATAGCGCGCGTAGTCTGGTGCAGGAAGAACGGGAAGAAACGGTACTTCCGTAATATGCAGTCCGCTCAGGAATATTGGATAGCTGATCTGGCCAGAGAATACGGAGATCCGGTATTCATCGCAGAGGATCACACTAATCCGGACCTTCTGATCAGGAACAGATTTACCGACAGGAAACTCAAGGTCATCATGATGGTTCACAGCACGATATTTGAGGAGCCGTATGATTATAATGCTCCGATGAGAGAATACTATGAGAAGGCGTTGGAGAATATAGATCGGTATTCAGCTGTCATAGCTCTCACGGATCAGGAGAAGGACCATATCGCCAATTACTATGGTTCTGAATATAAGATAAGGAAGATACATCATCCAATCGAGACTATGACGACAAGCGTCAAAACAGAGAAGCAGGACAACCTGATCGTCCTCTGCTGCAGACTTGATCCTATCAAGAGAGTAGACCATTCGATACGAGCAATCGCACTTGTCGCTGAGAAGATACCCAATGTGAAGCTTAGGATCTATGGAAACGGCGAGGACCTTGACCACTGCATGAAAATTGTAGAAGAATGCGGTGTCGAAAAAAATGTTGAGTTCATGGGATTCACAGATGAGCCGCTCAGCAAGATAGCCGCAGCTAAACTCACTCTTTCCACATCCTGTTTTGAGGGACTTCCTCTGCAGATCCAGGAAGCTCTTCATGAGGGTACTCCTGTCATCTCGTACGATTACATGTATGGTCCGCGCGAAATGATCAGGAATGGGGAGAACGGATATATAGTTGAGAACGGAAATATAGAGGCTCTTGCTGACAAGATCGTTGCAGTCCTTAAGGATCCTGCTCTTGCCCGCAGGCTGAGCGATGGGGCGAGGAATATCCGCACTCTGCAATCAGAGTCAGAGATCCGGACAGAGTGGAGAACTCTGCTCGGTGAGATCGATAATATGAGAGTAGAGGAAACTGATGATCTGGTAAGGCAGATCCTTGTAAAGCAGAATTACATCAGGACAGCGAAGGGCAGTAAATGCTGGCATCTAGAGCTGGCTGTCAGTTTCGTGACTCCGTCTGCCGATGAGATTAGATATTATGTACGTTATAACCGTCCGGACGGGCTCAGTACAGATAATTCACTGTGGAGGACCGGAGCCGTTTCTTCAAACAAGAAGGGAACGGATACAGTGAAGTTTGAGGTCTGTTATTCTGAGGCTGATTTCAACAGGATGTTTGGATCTGATGGAGAATGTATACTTGAAGTCTGTACTTCCGGAAGATGTTGGCGCTTTCCGGTGGAGATAGACAAGGACGGTAAGCAGAGAACCGTTCTTACCCGTTTGATGGCGAAGAGAAAGTAGAGAAGCATCGGCTCGTGATGTCGGGGGTTGAGCTGATTTCACTAAAAAAATCATATATTACACATAATCAGAGTGTAATATACATACAATACTTTTCTGAAGAGGAGAATCAACATGGCAAAGAAAAAAACGAAACTTCAGAGATCGTGGGAAAGATTCTGGACAGTACCGCCTCATATCAAATATTGGTATGGTTATTTCTATGAGCACGCTAAGATCAAGAAGAACACGATATTACTGGAGTCATTTCACGGCAAGACAATAAATGACTCTCCTCTTGTATGCGCTCAGGAAATAGAGCGTCTGTATCCAGGCAAGTACAAGCTATACTATGCTACTGACAGAATCAAGGAGCATAGACAGGTCATCAAAGATCTGGGGCTCAATGTCGAGCTGGTAGATATCATGACAATGAAATATACTCAGGTGCTTGCGACAGTGGAGTATATCATTTCCAATGCATCATTGCCGATTTATTATGTCAGGAAGGACGGACAGCATTATCTTCAGACATGGCACGGCACACCGCTCAAGACTCTCGGTAAGAAGATGCGCGAGGGAATCGAGTCCATGTACAACGTACAGCATAATTTCATGCAGTCGACTCATATAATGTTCCCTAATGAATATACAAGAAATGCCATGATGGAGGACTACAACCTCCAGAAGCTGTATACGGGCAAAGTCGTTATGTGTGGTTATCCGAGGAATACTGTTTTCTTCAACGATAAGGGTGCTGCTGAGCTGCGCAGGAAGTATGATCTTGAAGGAAAGACGGTCTATGCCTATATGCCTACATGGAGAGGTGTCAGCAACGCAAAGATCGATAATACTGATTACTACAATGAAGTACGGAGCATATTCAGAAAGCTTGACCGCAGTATGAAGGATGATCAGGTGATATATGTCAACTTCCATCCTATCATTGGAGGCAGCTTCTCATTCGATTCATATACTCATATCAAGCCATTCCCGGCAGATGTGAGCAACTATGAATTTCTCAATTGCACAGATGCCCTCGTAACAGACTATTCAAGCGTGTTCTTTGATTACTCGCTTACGGGCAAGCCAATCGTTCTTTTCATGTATGATTATGATCAATATATGGCTGACCGCGGTATGTATATGGACATCAAGACTCTTCCGTTCCGAAAGATATATGACAAGGATGAGTTCTGCAACTGCATAGCGGAGGGGACTTGCCTGGAGGACAGCTATTCTGATGGTGAATATGTGAACAAATATCTGCCTTATGATTCACCGGACTGTACAGAGAAGCTTCTGCAGCTCTTTCTTGAGGACAAGGAAACTCTTCCTGTGATTGATTATTCATACAACAGGGGAAGAGATCTCAAAGTCTATGCCCCTAGGAATGTACTCGATCGTTCGGATCTGAGGACACTTGCAAAGGTCGCTGACAAGAAAGATTCCGTAGTCCTTATGTACAGAAGATGGTTCAAGAACGGCATAGGACAAATGCTGTTTGATGATTATAATGAAGACTTTGACTATGTGATCACGACTAATACTCCGCCGAGAACATATCTTGCGCAGATCTTGGCTAAAGCAGGAGTCGGCAGAGCGAAAAGGCATATCGCCGGTAATGACAGAAAGAGATGCTTTGCAGACCTGAATGTTGAGAAGAAATACACTGTGGATTTCGGTTGGATCGAAATGGGATATAATGTCGACCGCAGCAAGATTGTAAGGACTGATGCAGAGATCATACCGATAGAGCAGGGAGAGCTGAAGATCGCATGGAAACCGGTCGAGGGTCTTGCATTCAGAGAAATGGCACTCCTCGACAGATGCTATGCCTTGATCGAGAGAAGACCACTGACTAAAGAGGAACTTGCCGGAAGCTATACAACATATTCATTCAAGGATGCAGTAGAGAGTTTCAAGATATATAACAAAGAATACTCCATTCCGGCAATGATAGCAGAAGATGCTGACGGTCAGGAAGTTGTGGTTTGCTATACTGACACCGGGAAGGAAAGAGGAATCAGCAAAGTCAGCAAGAGTGCTGAGAAGAAGTACAGGTCATTCGTTCCTTCAACAGGCATCTTCAGTCTGCCTAAGGACTATGAGAGAGCTAATTTCAAGCGGATTTATAACAGCCCTGATAAATATATAAGAGATACCGCTGACAGTTTCAATACGGAACTCACAGAAACCAAGATGGCCTTCGTTCCTGTCCTGGTCACTGATGACAACCTTAATATTCTCAAAGTTCGTGTCAGCACCTTCGACCGTGCGATTACGTATATCAGCGATTCGGCGTTATTGAGGGGCTATAGGTTCGATGAGAAAGGGCTTGTCGTCAAGGCGTTCATGCCTAAGTGGTCAGCAGACAGTGTGACCGGCGGTATGATGATACTGGACTCTATCACTGAGAGTCAGAGCATCCCGATGAAAGCGACTGCTGTGGATACCAAGGGAGGATGCAATGTGACTATCAGCTTGGATTATTCTGGTGTGCAGTTCATCCCGCTGCGCTGGCATTTCAGGATCGCTGTCAGGGTAGGAGATGAAGAGTACTATCACAGAATCAGCTGTAAAAACATACCGCTGGCTGCATCTCTCAAGGTAAGAAATGTACAGTCCGATCTCGGCAACGGATTCATCCTGTATCCATACCTTGGAGTAAATAACATCTTCAAACTCACCTACCGTGAGATCACGGAGTATGATACTGCAGCTATACGCAGGAGAGAGATGGCGGCGATGGTCGCTTATGCCTTCGCGCGTCCTGTCCTGTCACGCAAGAAGTACTACATGATATACGAGAAGTTCAGCAGGACAGCTCAGGATAACGCATTCTTCTTCTTCAAGTATTGCATGGAAGAACTGCCTGAACAGGAAAAGAAGAAGTTCATGTATGTGATAGATAAATCTTCAGTAGACTATCAGTATGTGAAGCCTTATGAGCCTAGAGTGGTCGACTTTATGAGTATCAAGCACATGGTATATGCCATGGCTGCTGATCTCGTCATATCGACAGATTCCACGCCGCACTTCTATGCATGGCAGAGCAAACCGAGCTTTGTCAATGACCGTATCCATGATAAGGACGTGCTGTTCCTCCAGCATGGAGTAACAGCTCTCAAGCGCGTAGATCATCTTTTCGGCAAGAAGGGCACCAGTCCTATGAAGTACTTCGTTACTACTTCACAGATAGAACAGAAGATAGTAGTCAATGAATTCGGATACACCCAGCAGGAGGCTCCTATCACAGGCTTTACCAGATGGGATGCCCTGCAGGATAAGAGAGACCGTAGAGACAAATTCATACTGGTGATGCCTACTTGGAGAGTCTGGCTTGAGGATGTTACTGAAGAGACCTTCCTTGAGAGCGATTATTACTATAGGTACCATGAACTGCTCACAGGCGAGAAATTCAACAAGCTGCTGGATGACAACGATCTGCGTGTAGTCATGTACCTGCATCCTAAATTCGCTCAGTATATCGAGAGCTTCAGGTCATCACTTTCCGACAGGATAGAGCTGATTTCGTTCGGTCAGGAGCCGCTCAACGAACTGATGATGAGATGCTATATGCTTATCACTGACTACTCCAGCGTATGCTGGGATGTCCTGTTCATGGATAAGCCTGTGGTGTTCTATCAGTTCGACAGCGAGAAGTATCTGCAAGCACATGGCTCTTACATAGACTTGGAGACAGAGCTGCCTAGCCCTAGGGCTACAGACTATGAGAGCCTTATGAAAGAGGTTGAATACTACGTTGCGAATGATTTCGAGATTCAAGATGAGTACGAGAGGATGATTGGCAGATTCCTGGCATACAGAGATAACAATAACTGTGAGAGAACATATCAGTTCCTCATGAGAGCAGAGGAACTTGGCATCTAAAATATGCCGCAGCCCCAGATTCCTCGATTGGGCAGCAGAGCGGCTGTCATAAAGATATTGATAATAGCAAGGCAGGTATTTAATTAAAATGGAACCCCTGAATCTTATAATCGATGAACACGTTTCGTTCAGAAAGCAAATCTTCAAGCTTGCAAAGTCTGACCTGATCAAGACGTACAGAGGAGCAGCGCTCGGATGGTCATGGGCTATCATCAAGCCGATGGTCACTCTGTTCGTATTCTGGTTTACTTTTACTGTCGGACTCAGACAGGGCAAGCCTATTGAGGGCTATCCGTATTTTCTGTGGCTGGAGACCGGTCTCCTGCCATGGTTCTACATGAGGGACATGATAACAGTTGGAGCTGGATGCATCAGAAAATATAAGCATCTTGTAACCAAGATGAAGTTCCCGATATCTATAATACCTACATTCGTTAGCATCTCACATCTACTGACGCATCTTGGACTGGTTCTGATAACGATAGTGCTCTTCATGGGCTTTGGCTACATGCCGGATATTTATTTGCTCCAGTTACCGCTCTATACGCTGATGATGTTCATCTTTTTTACGGTATGGGCGATTTTTGCGGGACTTCTCTCCGCAGTGAGCAAGGACTTTCTCAATCTCGTGAATGCTCTTGTTTCTGCTGTTTTCTGGATGTCAGGCGTCATATTCAATGTAAACAACATAGAAAGCCACTTCATCAGAGAATTATACAAATTCAATCCGGTCACGATATGCGCGAACGGATACCGCTATACATTTATATACAAGAAATGGTTCTTCGAGTCTCCTATGGAGCTCGCAGGATATTGTTTTACACTGGTGATTTTCGTTCTGCTGGCGCTTTGGGCGTACAGGAAACTGCGCAAAGAGATACCGGATGTACTCTGATAGAAAAAAGGAATCATTACATGGAAAAAGAACTCGATAAAATCAATGGCATGGTGAAAAAATCTGAAAGCGGAACTGAGAGAGAAGTCGTCGTCAGGTTTGATCATGTGACCAAACTCTACAAGCTGTACAAGAATGACAGAGCGAGATTCAAGGGCCTGTTTTCGAAGAAGGTCAAATATAAAGAAAACAAAGCTGTCAAGAACATGTCCTTTGAGATAATGAAGGGAGACAGTGTTGCTCTGTTCGGGCGCAACGGAGCGGGCAAATCCACGATCCTTAAGATGATTACAGGCGTCACCTACCCGACAACGGGAGATGTGTTCGTCAAAGGCAAGGTCAGTGCTTTGCTTGAGCTTGGCGCAGGCTTTGATCTCGAATCGACCGGAAGGGAGAACATCCACTTCAAGTGCAGCTTGATGGGTATGACCGAAGATGAGATCAAGGCGGTTGAGCCGGCCATTGTTGAATTTGCCGATATCGGTGACT
>SVCR01000265.1 GCA_015058265.1 Clostridiales bacterium | reverse complement strand
GCAGTCCGTCTCCGGAATCGGCACTCAGCCTGCTGCGCACCTGCTCTATCTTCCTGCTGACGACATGCCCTATCTCCGGCTTCATCTGGACCATGATAACGACGAACTCATCGCCTCCGATCCTGCAGACATAGTCCTCGTTACGGAAGCTTCCCGTGAGAACGTCCGCAACTTTCTTAAGCACCAGATCTCCGACCTCGTGACCGTAAGTGTCATTGATCTCCTTGAAATGGTCGATATCGAAGATGATCAGCGCATTATCGCTGTCCGCAAGTCTTATCCTCGTATTCTCGAACATCTTGCGGTTATACAGCCCCGTCAGAGCATCGTGCGTTGCTTCATATGAGAGGATCTCACTGTTCTTGCGGTTCTTCTCCAGCATGCGATTGAATGTGACCGCAAGGAAATTGTACTCATGCGAGCCATTGACAGGAAGCATCTCATTATGCCTGATGAATCCGATGCTCCTGTTGAGAGGCATGATGACCAGCACCAATGTCGCGAACAGAGCGGACAAAGTAAGGAATATCATGAGGAAGAAAAGCGCATGCTCTCTGTTCGATATCTTGACTGACTCACGATACAGTTCCAGCTGTTCTGATTTAGTATCGTCTATCAGCTTATCAAGGCTGTCGAACACGTTCTTCATGATCTCATTTTTCTTGTTCTCGTAATTCTTATCGAAGATCATCGATGTCGCTTTGGCAAGCTGCTCACTCTTGTCCATCGAATAATCTTCATCACTGATCTCAATGCCCTTGAATAGCTTTTTGACCATCGGGTCTCTGTCATTATGAGCATAGGCCGCCAGCCTCATAGCGTATTCTTCGACCTCACACAGCTCATTTGAACCTTTCAGAGCATTCTCAAGAAAAGTGCATATGGCTTCACTATTGTTATACTCTTTGATCGTCTCTACCGCGTTGTCCCTTCTTTTCACAGAGATGATCTCATGATAATAATTCCCGACATGCCCGATATCCCCGGTTATGACGTAAGCCCTGCACTCCTCAGTAAGATAGTCCGAAGCCTCTTTCATATCCGAGATCGCTTCCTGCACCTCGATATATTCTTCAGTCTTCTCCTGCAGCCGGCGCATAGCTGCTGCAGACTGCTGCATGCTGACAACGATCACAACTGTAGTTATCAGCAGAGCAGCAGCGATGACATAATATATATGCGTTATCTTGATATCAGTCCAGCGTTTCAACGATCTCCCCCCTTCTGTCAGATCTGCCGCCCGAGATCTTCTATCTCAATCTCTCGGGATATGCCGAAATAATAACGTTATTGACTGAATAGTTTACGCTCGTCTTCTGGCCCGCCCTCAAGAAATGAGAATTGATTCTGTCGGAAATGATCGAGCAGTCTTCATAAGTCGTGTTGATCAGCAGGACCAGATACTGTCCCTTACCGTATCTCGTAACAGTATCTGTATGTCTCACAGATATTATGATAGCATCCTTGAGCCTGACCGACAGTTCCTCCAGCCTTGCACCGTCTTTCATAGGATTGCCCTTGCTGTCAAGGATAGTACAAAGCATCAGGAATATCTTCTCGCCGGCTCTCTCCATCATACGCTCGGTGATCCTGTATATCTCCTGGAATACCGGCAAAGAACAGTAATAGCCTTTTCTGTCGTGATACTCTTTGTCACGCATCTTATCCTGGATCTCTTCAAGCGATTCATGTCCGATGACCAGCTTGAGGCCGATCCTGTTCACGAATTCCCTGACGTAGCTGTTGGTACGCCCGCCATATTCCGCCGTGTATGCGTCAACAGTATCTCTGTAGAACTTCTCGGTCTTATCATAGCGGCCGAGACCCGAGAGCGCTTCGAGCGTGACTATCTCCCACTCAGAGAACGGATCGACTTTGGATGCGTATACACCGATGTCATACATGAGTTTGTACTGATGCGTTCCTCTGAGAAGATCGGTCAGCTCGTTGACACAGTCTGAGAACATCTCTCTGTAGCGCTCCGCTTCCTGTACCGTCCAGATACTGGACTCGTTGCCCGCAAGAAAACGTCCGGAATACTGATAGCATGCGAACGCGAGGAGATCTATCTTCTCTTCCTCTTCGGTAAGCTCTGTCGAATGCATGACAGCTTCCTCGAATACAGAGGCATCCTCTACTACAGGGATATCTTCAGTCCAGAAGTATACGCCGCCGCGCTTTGTAACATACTGACTCGCAGGAAGCCCCAGCTCTTTGAGCTTCTTCCGCATATTGTAAATGATATT
Organism: Clostridiales bacterium; assembly: GCA_015058265.1. Next base: position 928 of record SVCR01000265.1, on the reverse strand, counting down.
GCGGATCGAGTGAGATACGTCCTCTACATCTCTGTCCCCGAATAGAACGGCTTTGGCCATATCTCTCGAAACACCCTGTTCTCTGTAGTGCAGCAGCATCTGCAGCAGCTGGACTATCTGCGATTCATTCTGATTGCCGAAAGCGATCTCGCTGCCGCGATATGTGATCGAGAATCCGTTAAATGTTCTCACCATAAGCGCGTCATCGGGTATATTGTTCATCTGTGAGGCTCTTGCCTGGGATGTCCTGGTCTCGGCAATGACTGCAGGAAAGACTTCATGCAGCCTTTTATTGTGAGGCGACAGGTCATTCATGTTGCCGGCAAGAGGATCTATTCTGCTCTTACTCATTACGCACCTACTTTCTTGATCATAAACTCATAATTATTGCATGATGAGAGTAAAGTGTCTTTGCTGATCAGGCCCTTGTTGTAGAGTTCCAGCAGACTAGTGTCCATAGTCACCATACCGTCTGCCGAAGCAGCCTGCATAGCTGATTCCAGCTGATGCAGCTTGCCCTCTCTGATCATGTTGTGGATGGCAGGTGTTGACTTCATAACTTCGAATACAGGAATCAGATGTCCGTCTGCTGAAGTCACCAGCTGCTGACATACGACGCCCTTGATCAGCTGCGCGAGCTGACCTCTTACCTGCACCTGCTGGTTTGCAGGGAAAGCATCCACGATCCTGTTTATAGTATTGGCCGCGCTGGAAGTATGGAGGGTACTGAAAAGCAGGACCCCTGTCTCCGCGGCTGTTATAGCGGCCGATATAGTATCAAAATCACGCATCTCGCCGAGCAGTATCACATCCGGACTCTCTCTGAGCGCAGATCTCAGAGATTCCAGATATCCCGGCGTATCGATGAATATCTCGCGCTGGCTGACTATGCTCTTATTGTGAGAATGAAGATACTCTATCGGATCTT
>SVCR01000264.1 GCA_015058265.1 Clostridiales bacterium | reverse complement strand
GTCCTCATCTTTGTTCATCAGCTTCTCACCTGATTTTTTCAACTTATCGAAAAAAGTTTCCTGATTCTTGCCGTCCGGTTCCAGATCTATCTCATCAGTATCGAGGCCGTACTGCTCAAGGCTGAAATAATCAGTTGTATTGGTAGCTTTGTTTCTGTGCTTCAGCCTGTTTACCATAAACTTATCGGCATATCTGTAGAAGACCGCAAACACCGGTACCCCCAGTGCCATACCGGTAAATCCGAACAGTCCTCCGCCAACGAGCACGGCGATCAGTACCCAGAAACTGCTGATCCCGATCGCATTCCCCACGATCTTAGGCCCGATCACATTTCCGTCAAGCTGCTGTATGATCACGATGATGATCACAAAGTACAGAGCCTGCATAGGATCTTCGAGCATCAAGATGAATGTCGAAGGTATCGCTCCGATGAAAGGCCCGAAGAAAGGAATGACGTTGGTGACACCGACTATCACGCTTATCATCAATGCGAAAGGTATCCCGAATATCTTCAGGACTATCCCTGTCAGTACACCGATAATGAAAGAATCTATAACTCTGCCGACTATGAAAGCGATGAATGTTTCGTTGACGATATCGGCAAACTCATACAAAGCCTGCTGTCTCTTCTGACCGCATGTCGAAGCTACGAACTTGCGCGCGATAGCAAACAGTCTCTCTTTGTAGTTGAGCAGATAGATCATTATCAGAAGGCCAATCACAGCATTGAGCACGCCTTTGAATGCAGTGAAAACGCCTGAAGAGATCATGTTGGCAATTGACAATGCGTCACCGTCGAGTATATGGGTCTGTATCCATGCCACTATATCCTGTATACCTGCATGGGCAATGTTGTCGACCCACTTGGACAGTATAGGGAAATGCTCAAAATGAACTGACAGCCAGGTCGACAGGGACGCAAGTCTCTCCGGAAGTGTATTCACGAGGCTGATGCAGCTGGCTACTACCTGCGGGACTACGAAATATATCAGCAGTCCGACCAGACCGACTACGAGCAGAACGCACACCACTGTCGCCAGGATCCTGGCTCTGTTAAAGATAGTACGCTTCGTGCCTTTGTCGACGGCCGAAGCTGCGTCACGCATGCCTGATCCGCCGATATAACTGACATCCTTGCCCGCTCTGCTGAGAAGATGCCTGTAGATCGCTTTGACACACACATTGTAAACAGGGCATAGAATGAATGCGAAAATAACACCGAGATAAACAGGTGCGAAAGTTTTATTTAAAGTTTCAAAGCCGACAGAAAACCGGGTCTCACTTACCCAGTTGTGGAAAAGGATAAGGATTATACCCCCGATAACGATCGTTATCCCGGCTTTGAAATATGGACTTTCTCTTAGTTTCCTGAACATCAGGCTCCTCCGGATCATAGCTAAAACGAATCATCAGCAAGCTGCTTCATCGTTCACATTTGATGTAATATTATCACAATATACAGAGGGTATGCAAAAAGCCGAAGGTCGAACTTCGGCTGTTTTTTCGTAGATCCTGAAGCTGCTTTTACGGCTGATCTTCAGTGATTTTCATATTGACAAAGGTGAAGCTGCAACGCGTCCTATCTGTCTTTATCCCTCGCAAGCAGTGCTGCTCCGTATGCTCCGGCATATCTTCCGTCCGGCATTGCAAGAGCTGTCTTGCCGAGTTTCTTGGACAGAAGCGATGCAAAGAACTCATTATTGCTGAACCCGCCGGTGATGATGATCGTATCCTGCAGTTCCTTCCTCTGTACCAGGGTGGCCACCTTAAGGGCTACTGAATCAATTACACCTGCTGCCAGATCCTCACGGCTCCGGCCCTCGCCCATATAGTTGATGACCTCTGACTCAGCGAATACAGTGCAAAGTGAGCTGATAGATATAGGATCGCCGATCTCGGCCAGATCAAAGAGTTCTTCGATAGTCAATCCCAGTCTGTTCGCCATTACCTCTATGAATTTACCTGTACCGGCCGCACACTTGTCATTCATGAGGAAATCTACCGGCTTTCCGCCGACCACGTTTATATACTTGGTATCCTGCCCGCCTATATCTATGATCGTGCAGTCACGACCTATCATGTTATAACCGCCTATCCCGTGGCAGGTGATCTCTGTGATCACGCGATCAGCATATTCAACGCTGATGCGCCCGTAACCGGTCGCAACTACCGCTGAATCACTCAGGTCTCCGTATTTCTTCTCAAGATCTTCCTTGATGATGCCGGCAGTTATCTTGCTGTTCCATCCTGTCGGAAGCACTTCAAATGCAGGGTCCTTGCCTTCTTCAAGCACACAGACCTTGGATGCAGTTGATCCGATGTCGATTCCAATATACTTCTTTGCCATAATTTCTTCTATCCGTACTTATGTCTCGTGTTATCGAATGTATTGTTGAGTCCGTCTATTGACAGATAGCTCAGGTTCTCTCTTTCCGCTATCTCTTTGATGTGATCCACATCCTCTCCGCGGATCAGGAGAGATACTCCGCAGCAGACGCTCAATTCCCTTGGTGTTGGGCTGATCTGTGCATATACAGAATTCTTCTTCAGAGTCCGGTACATTGCCGTAGCATCTGTGTGATTCTGAAACAGCACATAGTAGTGTAAATAATCTGACATTACTTGATCTCGTTTCTCCCTTGCAGTAAGCAATTTACAGCAGACATCTTATGCCGGCCGACTAAAATAATACATTATCCGGCGAGAAAATAACAGACTGCTCTTACCTCAAGGTGCAAAATATCGGGGCAGAAAAGTATTCCGCCCCGACTTCTGTTACTGATAATCAGTTCCCGATATCTGAGTTGATTAGCCGAGCATCTCGATGAATGCGCCGATTCTTGTCTTGAGCTGCTGAGCATCATTGTCAGTGTAATCTGTCTCGAGACCGAGGAATGGGATACCCTCTGCCTTGCATCTCTCTTCGAGGCTTCTTCCCTCGATATCGTATGTCTGGCAGAACATGAGGTTGACATCGATGACTCCGTCAGCCTTGAATTCCTTAGCCAGTCTGATAACATCATCAGCTCTTGCAGTGTTAGGTGTGAAGCAAGCGCAGTTGATGCCCATATATCTGTCAGCGATCTTCTGGATCATCTCGTCAACAGTCTTGCCGCTCTCATCTACCTGATTCTCGAAGTATCTTGTACCTGTGCAGGTCTCTTCGCATACTACTACGCCGCCGCTTGTCTC
>SVCR01000263.1 GCA_015058265.1 Clostridiales bacterium | reverse complement strand
GCTCGTGATAATGTGTAGCGAACATAGTTCTGACCCTGTGTTCAGGATCGGAGAGATATTCCGCTGTTGCCCACGCTATAGACAGACCGTCAAAGGTGCTGGTTCCCCTGCCGATCTCATCGAGGATAATGAGACTCCTGCCTGTAGCATTCCTGAGGATGCCGGCCAGCTCGCTCATCTCGATGAAGAACGTAGACTGCCCGTAAGCAAGATTGTCAGAAGCCCCGATCCTGGTGAATATCCTGTCGACTACGCCGATCACAGCTGACTCTGCAGGGACAAAGCATCCCGTCTGTGCCATCAATACGATGACAGCAGTCTGCCTCATATATGTGGATTTTCCGGACATATTAGGTCCGGTTATGATGAGCATGCTCCTGTCTGTCAGGTCAGTATAAGTATCGTTGGACACGAACATGCCGGCGCCGAGAAGCTGTTCGACAGCCGGATGGCGCCCTTTCTTTATATCTATAACATCTCCGCTGTTGACCTCAGGTCTTACATATCCGTTATCTGCGGCTGTTCTCGCGTAAGATATCAGGACATCAAGAGCCGCGATCCCCGCTGAAGCTCTCTGGAGATCATCTATGTAAGGCTCTGCCGAAGATCTGATACGGCGGAATTCTTCATATTCTAACTTGTTGATCCTCGTTTCAGCGCTGAATACGAGATTCTCCTTCTCCTTGAGCTCAGGAGTAATGAATCTCTCGTTGTTTACGAGGGTCTGTTTTCTGATATAGTCCTCAGGAACCTTGTCAGCCATGCCTTTACTGACATCGATATAGTAACCGAAGACTTTGTTGTAGCCGACTCTGAGCGTTTTGATGCCGGTGCGCTCTTTCTCTGTAGCTTCAAGACCGGCTATCCATTCTTTAGCATCGGCTATGGAGGCCTTGAGCTCATCAAGCTCAGACGACCATCCGTTCTTGATGAGTCCGCCTTCCGTGATTATGTAAGGCGGCTCTTCGCATATCGATCTGTCTATGAGTTCATACAGATCATCGAAATCAGAAATACTCTCAGATATTTCTCTCAGGATGTCTGATCCCATGTACTCAAGCTGAGCAGTTATTTCAGGGAGCTGTCCGAGTGATGTCTTAAGAGCGATAAGATCTCTGGCATTCGCGCGACCGGCAGCGATACCGGCCGTAAGTCTCTGGAAGTCATATACAGACTTGAGAGAATTCGAGATATTGTTGGCTATCAGAGGATGATCCTTGAGTTCTTCTACCCCGTCAAGTCTTCTGTTGATGAGAGCCGGATCAATAAGCGGTTCTCTGAGCCACTTCCTGAGCAGCCTCCCTCCCATCGCGGTCTTAGGCTTGCTGAATACGCCGAGGAGTGAACCTCTGACTTCGCCGTCATAGATCGTCTCGAGAAGTTCGAGATTCCTCATGGTCGAGCGATCGAGATGCATATGATCGGAATTACGCTTGATGCTGAGGCTTCTGATCTGCTCCGGAGAATTCTTCTGCGTATCCATGAGATACATGAGCAGCGATCCGACAGCCGAGATCATCTCGGTATGACCCTCGAGGTCAAGCGGGACCAGAGAGCTGACTTTGAAATGGTGACAGATTATGTCTCTGCACGAAGCTTCTCTGTAATACGAATCATCTACAGGATCTATGAACGGTTCGATATAGTGGTCCTTGAGATCGGAGCTGATGCGGTCAGAAGCGTTCTCGCTCACCACTAGTTCTCTCACCTTCATCACAGCAAGCTCGTCCGCAAGCATCCCGCAGCTTCCGTCATCCTCGAACTCGCTGACGCTGAGTTCGCCTGTAGTGATATCCGCCACTGCAATCGCCGTGAGCGAATCACTCATAAAAGCGGATGCGATATAGATGTTTTCTTCTCTGCTGCCGGCATCAGCAAGATCGAGAGTTCCCGGAGTATAGACCCTTGTGATCTCTCTCTTGACGATACCCTTGGCTTCGGCAGGATCCTCCATCTGCTCGCATACAGCGACCTTATAACCGTTTTTGACCAGTCTGACTATGTAGGATTCAACTGAGTGATGAGGCACTCCGCACATCGGAGCCCTTTCCTCAAGTCCGCAATTGCGCCCTGTAAGTGTCAGTTCCAGCTCTCTGGAAGCAGTAATCGCATCATCAAAAAACATCTCGTAGAAATCTCCGAGACGAAACATCAGGATCGAGTCACTGTACTCTTCCTTGATCTTCATATACTGCTGCATCATTGGTGAGAGCTTTTCCTGTGCCAAATTTATCTCCTTTATTAAAACTGTAGGGGGAACCGTAGTTCCCCCTACCTCCTTGTGAGTTCAGATACCGTAGTCTGCTATTGTCTCACTGCGCTGATTATCTTGCGTTGTAAGCAGCAACACCCAACTTGATGAGCTCGCATGCTCTTCTCATCTTCTCAGGAGCGAGAACGTAAGCGATACGCATCTCATTTCCGCCGAGGCCCTTAGTTGCATAGAATCCAGGAGCTGGAGCGAACATTGTTGTTTCGCCGTTGTCATCGAATTCCTTGAGCATGAACATCAGGAAGTCCTCGATGTTGTCTACAGGCAGCTTGCATGTCATATAGAATGCGCCGGCAGGCTTCTGGCAAACAACGCCAGGGATCTTGGAGATCTCTTCGAATGCAGCGTCTCTTCTTGCTTCGTATTCAGCCTTAGCTGCATCATAGTAGCTCTTGTCCATTCTGTAGAGAGCTGCAGCACCGATCTGCTCGAGTGTAGGTACGCAGAGTCTGCCCTGAGCGAGCTTGAGGAGTGCGCTCATGAACTCTTCGTTCTTGGAGATAGCTGCTCCTACTCTTGCGCCGCATGCTGACCATCTCTTGGATACGGAGTCTACGATAACGACTCTGTCTGCGATGTCGTCAAGCTGACCGAATGAGTGAGCCTCTGCTCCGTCATATACGAACTCTCTGTAAACTTCGTCAGAGATGATCCAGAGGTCATGCTCTTTAGCGATGTCGCCGATGAGCTTCATATCTTCAAGAGAAAGAACTCTTCCTGTTGGGTTTCCAGGTGAGAGGCAGCAGATAGCTTTGGTCTTAGGAGTGATAGCAGCCTCGATGAGGTCTCTCTTAGCCCAGTTGTAACCGTCCTCTGCGGATGTTGTAAGAGGAACGAGAACACCACTTACCTCATTGCAGAATGTGTTGTAGTTTGTATAGAACGGCTCAGCGATGAGAGCTTCATCTCCAGGATTGAGGAGGGCTGTGA
>SVCR01000262.1 GCA_015058265.1 Clostridiales bacterium | reverse complement strand
CTCCGGACAGCGATCCGGCCAGCTTGTTCCTGTACTGGTCTATGCCTACCTTCTCAAGGCAGTATCTTACACGCGCGGTGACAGTGGTGTTGTCCCTGATGCCTATCATGCGGAGCGCGATGGCAACGTTCTCGAATACGGTCCTGTCGTCCAGCAGATTGAAGTTCTGGAATATGTATCCGATGCGCGCATTACGGATGCTGTCGATCTTGCTTGAGCTGAATCTGGTGATCCTCTGGCCGTCTATGGTGATAGTACCGCTGTTGACTTTATCGAGTCCGCCAATGGCGTTCAGCAGGGTCGTCTTTCCGCAGCCGGAAGGTCCGAGCAGACACACTATGCCCTTGTCAGGCAATGTCATAGTGGTGTTGTCTATGACGTGGATCTGGTTGGCCTTTCCCTTGTTGTAGTATTTATTGACCTTTTCGATCTTTATCATGCCGCTACGCCCCCTCTCTGAATGCCTTCATGGCACTTCTTGTGAAGATGTGCCTTGAATATCTGTTGGCGATAAGGAGCGACATCAGCAGGAGCAGTCCTCCCAGGATGCCGTAATCGAGCGGCGTCAGGTAATACAGCAGTTTGGTGACCTCTTTGAGATCGTTGTGTACCAGTTCCTGTATGATGCCTTTGTTCATGAGCACCACAAATGCTATATCCACGCCGTAGGCTATTATCATCATAAGTATCAGCTCGATCCTGAGGATATTGTCGGTGTTGCCCTTGGTAGCGCCGAGTATCCTGAGCGTCGAGTAGTATGAGTTTCTGGACCTCATTATCAGCCTGATGACCGCGTATGCTATGAAGAAAAGTATGATGAATTCAAGCAGCAGTCTGCCGTATGTCATCAATCCTATGGCAACGTTGAATCCGCCGGTCGAGTCACTCAGTGAATCCTTGACCGCAAGTGTCGTGAAGCCCTTTTCCTGAAGCGCAGCCTGTGTCTCCTCAGAATCCTGCTCATTCACCATGTACGCGCTTACCTGGAAGAATCCTCTGTCAAACAGTTCTCTGAAATCGTCGTTACTTATGAATACGCAGTTGTAGTACATGTCGTATTCATCCTTAGGGATGCCGACAAGATCTTCACAGTTCTTGCTGGTGATCACCTTCCCAACAGTGTATTCTCCGGTCGATTCAAAGAACCTGTTGCTTACTTTCAGCCCAAAGTCCTCTCCTTCAGCCTTTTCGTCTTTGTAATAATATGTCTGGTCCTCGAAGATATATGCCTCGCCGTCAGGTATGTCAGACGTTGAGAAGATGGCTCTGTCATAGTCATTGACTACCTTTGTGCCTCCAAAGTTCAGTTCTGACTTTGACCTGGCAGCCATCATCGAGATAAGCAGCTCATTGCTTACCGTTTCACTGGCATAAATGGTCGAATAGCCGTAAAGTGAGTAATTGGAGTCTTCATCAAGACTCTCATCAACTATGATGCCTGCCACCCTGATACTGTCACTGAACGCATATGTCTGCATCTGTGACATGTCCTTGAGCACAACATCCTGATCGATGTATCCCTCTCCGCCGTCACCTACGCTGAAGAGAGCATCGCTGGTAGGATCCAGCTTGACGACTATTTCATAATCATTTTCCGGCATGTGCCCGTACTTTATATCCTCAGGCCTGACGTCTTCCATAGGCATGACCGGACCTTCGATGTAGAATTCTCCCATGCTGAAGCTGACACCGGTATCTACCGCAAGGTCGTTTTTGACGATCTCCCTTATGTTCGGAGTAGACTCGATAGCGGCAAAGTCAGCGTCCGTGAAGTTGGACTCATCGGTTTTCTTGATGACTATTCTGTCAGAACTCGAATTGACGAAGTACGGATTGCTGCCGAGGAGGTCGCTCTCATGCATGCTGTTCTTGGTCGTAGCATACTGGCTCAGTACTGCCGTAGACACAAAGAAATACACTATGAAGAGCAGTATGAACTTAGCAGGCAGATTGAATGTGTTGCGAACGCCCAGTCTGAGTTCCGAGCCCTTGCGCATTTTCCTCGGCCTGTAGACAGGTTCGGCATGCATCGTCTCCTTGCCTGCTTCAGCAGCCTGCTCGGCTTTCTCTGCGCGGGCGACACGTCCCTCTCTGACCTTGATCTCATTTGCCGGAGAGCCACCGACCTCTGCGATGTATTGCTCGGCCGAGCTGAGACGTGAAGGCGCGACGGTCTTATCTTCGATGATCTTGCCGTCGTGCATCGTCAGTTTACGCGTCACATAAGGCTCAGCCTGTTCGTAGTTGTGTGTTACTATAACAACGAGCTTGTCAGCCGACACCCTCGCCAGTGTCTCCATTACGCTCTCCGCCGAAGCGCTGTCAAGGTTTCCGGTCGGCTCATCGGCCACGATGATAGGCGCGTCCTTGGCCAGGGCACGCGCTATCGCGACTCTCTGTTTCTGGCCACCTGAAAGCTTGGATACCTTGGTCCGGCGGTACTTGCTGAGTCCTACCAGGTCTATCAGCTCGTTGATGCGCTGTTTGCATTCCTTTTTCTTTTTTCCGCTCAACAGCATGACGACTTCGATGTTCTGATAGACCGTATAGCTGTTGATCAGGTTGAAATCCTGAAAGATATTACCGATGTAAGTCTTGCGATAAGTCTCGTAATCCTCGGTACCGTACGCGGTGGTGTCCTCGCCGCACACAAACATCTCGCCCTCTTCATAAGTGTCAAGGCCGCTTATGACATTGAGCAGCGTAGACTTACCGCTTCCGCTCTCGCCTGTGATGGCTACGAATTCACCTATGTCGAGATCGAGATCGATACGCGAAAAACCCATGCTGACGGTATCTTCGCCGGCATAGTATTTCGAGACCTTTCTTAATTCAATGGTATGAGCCAAGTTATATCCTCCCTGTAGTGGTCTGTCATCAGACCATACTCCAGATGTATTATAACACTTCGAAATTCAGCAGACTGAATCCTTACAGAATATACATAATGAAAACGCCCGCAGGCACTGAAAAAGCGGCGCAGAATATATCTGCGCCGCTCCCGGTTTTTGCTTTATAAGCCTTAGATCTTGTTGTCCGATCCGAGTACGTTCACGATCTTGCGTGCTACCATGTCCTTTACGGCCTGTCTCGCCGGCTTGAGATACTGACGAGGGTCGAAGTGATCAGGATGCTCACAGAAGTGCTGACGGATATTGGCTGTCATTGCGAGACGGATATCCGAATCAATGTTGATCTTGCAAACGGACATC
>SVCR01000261.1 GCA_015058265.1 Clostridiales bacterium | reverse complement strand
CAGGAGCTTGCCGCAATATTCAGACGCAGCGATATCTTCGTACTCCCTTCATATTATGAAGGACTGCCGCTGGTTCTGATCGAAGCTATGGCTTCGGGTATGATCCCTGTCAGCACTGATCTGCCGGGAGTCCGCCCGTGGGTGGAAGAAAACGTCAGGAACCAGAATGTCATATTCGTTCCTATGCCGGAAATGGCAGACATCGATACACCGACTGAAGCCGGAAGAGCAAAATTCACTTATGATCTGTATGATGCCCTGCTGAAGGCGGCTGCGGATGTCAATGCCGCAAGCGGCAAGGCTCTGCCTGACACATCCGGAGTCACATGGGACGGCGTAGCCGCACGCATAACGGCTTTGGCGAAGTGATCTTTTCAAGAAAAAAACTGCGCTGCCGCAATGAAGCGAAGCGCAGTATAAGTTAAGTTCAGGGAACTGATCAGTTCCTGTCCTGCCGAACAGGCAGCATCTTGTTCCTCGTCCGGATATACATGATAAGGATCACGACCGCTGATATGCCCCAGCTTACCGGGAATACTATCATCAGTGATGTCCATGTGTGGTATATCTTAAAGCCGGTGAATACCCATGTTATCCTCGTTCCGCACACGCCGAGGAATGTGACAACAGCCGGTATGAAGGATTTGCCCAGGCCTCTCAGGACTCCGGACAGGTTATCCATAATGACATTCAGACACTCGGAATACATCAGGATCTTGACTCTGATCGTTCCGAGTTCTATTATGTTCGGATCTTCCGTAAAGAATCCCAGCAGGGATCTCATGGAGAGAAGTATCAGCGCGCTCGCGGTCAGAGTCACGCACATGCTTACCGCAAGGATGACCCGTACAGTCCTCCTGCACCTCTCGTAATTGCCCGCTCCGTAATTCTGTCCGATAAATGTGACCGCAGTCTGAGTGAAGGCGTTGATGATAAAGAACACGAATATCTCAACGTTGAATGCCGCAGACGCAGCTGCCATGACATCAGCTCCTAGGCTGTTGACTGCCGACTGGACACAGAGATTGGATACAGAGAACACCATGCTCTGCATAGCAGACGGCACTCCTATCCTTATAATATTCTTCAGAGCACCCCTATCGACCGCGATCCTTCTCAGTTCAACTCTGATCAGGCTCTTCTCTTTCCTGAGGAACCGCAGCAGCATCAACGAGCTGACTGCATTCGACATGACAGTAGCGATCGCTACACCATCTACATCCATACCCAGCACAAGTACGAAGAACAGATTGGCCGCGACGTTCAATACTCCTCCTACAGTCAGACAGAGGAGCGGCGTGCTCGTATTGCCGTTGCTTCTGAATATCGATGCCTCAAAGTTGTACAGCATTATGAACGGCATCCCCGTGAAATATATCCTGAGGTATGTAAGCGAATAGCTGAACACCTCTGCAGGGACACCGAGCAGAGTAAGCAGCGGCCTGGCGACGAGATTGCCCACCACGGCGACAAGAACTCCGCAGGTCAAAGCGATAGCCATCGATGTGTGGACAGCGCGTTTGGCGCTCTCCTCATGCTTTGCACCGATGCTTCTGGCTATAACCGCATTAGCTCCGACAGATAATCCGACGAATGTATTTACAAGCAGAGAGACGATAGGCGCGTTGCTCCCGACAGCCGCCATGGCATGAGCGGAAGAGAACCTGCCGACTACAGCCACATCCGCCGCGTTAAACAGCTGCTGCAGCATGCTCGTCAGCGCAAGAGGTATAGCAAACAAGAGCACCTTATCTAATATGGTGCCCTCAGTCAGGTCGCTCTTGCCGCGCTTGTTATTGTTATTACTCTTGTTCTTGCTTTTTACTTCCAATGAATTCTCCAATAGTGAATATCGCAAGTCCTGTCCAGATGATAATGAATGCGATTATCTGAGCCTTGTCCACAGGCTCCTTGAACATGAATATCCCGAGAATAAGAGATATCGTCGGGGAGACATACTGCGCCAGTCCTATCACGAGCAGGGATACCTTCTTAGCTGATACGCTGAACAAAGCAACAGGTATCAGTGTGATGAGGCCGCTCAGGAACATCAGAGCGTATTTCCCCGGAACATGAAGGCTCACGGCACCGATCCCCTTTGACTCGATAAATATTATAGCCGCAAGAGCTATCACCGAATACAATACAGTTTCATGGACCAAAGCGATCAGGACCGGCTGTTCCGATGTCTTCTTTACGGCTGAATAAACCGCCCATGTACCCGCGAGTCCCAGCGCCACGCCCGGCAGCTGCCTGTAATGGACTATGATCAGGGCTATCGCAAGGCACGCGAACAGTATCGCGGTGAGATTGTATTTAGTCAGCTTTTCCTTGAATACTATGATCCCGACAGCGCATATCACAAGCGGCTCGATATAATAGCCTATCGACGCCTGGATCACCCGCTCTGAGGTCATCGCCCAGATGTAGATACTCCAGTTGGCGGTCAGTATAAGGCCTGCCGTGAAATTCCTGATCCTCACACGCCTGTCCCGCAGCGGTCCCCATATCTCTTCCCTGCTGTACTGAAATCTCGCCGCAGCATAGGAATAGATGAACATCGTAACGATCCTGTAGAGGATGATGATCCACGCAGGTATCGGCTCCAGAGCCTGCCAGTATATAGGACAGAATCCCCAGAAGACCTGGCAAGCCAGGACACATATGACTCCTATCCTGTAATCGTTCCTGCGGTCGTTCACCGCAAGGCTTTTACTCTCCATATAATAACTAGTCCCTTCAACCTTCAGGGCAAAGCGGTATAGAGCCGCCTGCTCCCGTTATTACGAATGACCGAAGCATCAGTAATGCTCTTACAGTCCGAGTTCCTCTTCTGCGCACCTTACAGCTATCCTGATGCAGTCAGGGCAGGATGTGAACATCTGACCGTTGTTTCCCGTCTTGATGTCTATGCAGTACAGACGCTTAGCCTGCTCCACGAATTTCCTCTGCATGTTTCCTGCGGCCCTTGTCGTAAACTTCTTGGTATTGCCCGGGTCAGCAGTATTTCCGTCGCTGTGCACCAGACCTGCAATGACTGCAGCTCCTGCGATAGCTCCGCAAACGCCCTTGCCTGTTCCCATGCCGGCGCCGAATCCCTCTGTCACTTTGTAGAGAAGACTCTCATCCATGCCGACTTCATCAGCGAATACGCATGCTACTGACTGGCAGCAATTATAACCCTCTCTGTGGAGTGCTTCGGCTCTTTCCGCTCT
>SVCR01000260.1 GCA_015058265.1 Clostridiales bacterium | reverse complement strand
AGCCTTCTCGCAGGCTGTCGGAGCTCCCATTGAGTCAGCGTGCTGGCTGATGAGAACGCATTTGCCATCGATAAGCTTTGTAGCAGCTTCCTTCTCAGCTGTCTCGTCATACCATGAACCTGTGAATGTTACATCCATTGTAGCACTCGGGCAGATGTGGCGGGCGCCAAGGAAGAATGATGTGTAACCGGAAACTACCTCTGCATATGTGTAAGCTCCGATGTATCCGATCTTTGCGTCTTCCTTCTTGATCTCACCTGATTCGATCATCTCATTCAGCTTCATTCCAGCAGCAACTCCTGCAAGGAAACGGCCTTCATAGATCGATGCGAAAGCGTTGTGATAGTTGTCAAGACCCTCTGTGTGAGCCTTTGTTCCTGTTGAGTGGCAGAACTGTACTTCAGGATATTCCTTAGCTGCCTGGATCATATAGTCCTCATGACCGAAAGAGTCAGCAAAGATGATCCCGCATCCAGCGTCTACAAGTTCTTCTGCAGCATCGAAGCATTCCTGTCCTTCAGGGATGTTTGTCTTGATGATGTAGTTCTCTTCACTGATGCCGAGATTCTTGCATGCAGCCTTTGCTCCGTTGATGAAGTTGAGGTCGTATGTGGAGTTCTCATCATGCAGGCAGATGAATCCAACTTTAATGGATGCTCCTTCCTCTTCTTTGCCTTCTTCCTTCTTTTCTCCGCCTCCACATCCAGCAAGAGCTGTCATGACGATCATAGCCATAACCAGAAGTAAAACCAGACTTTTCTTTTTCATTACTTTTTCCTCCTCAGTATAAAACTAAAAAAATAGCATATCATCAGACGCTCTCGCGTCACTAATGAACTATCTTGTCAGTTGCACGCACAAAATTCCACGTGCTCGTCATCCATAGCTGAGATGCATGCCAGACTCTCGACCCTGACGCCTTCTGCTCTTATCGCGTCACCGCCGCCCTGGAAGCGCTTCTCAATAGCTATCGCTGCTCCCGCAACTTCTGCTCCTGCCTGAGAGCAAAGATCGATAAGCCCGCGGAGAGCATTACCTTCCGCCAGGAAATCATCAACGATAAGTACGCAGTCGCCCTCTTTCAGATAATCGCTGGCTACTACTACGTTATAATCTGTATTATGTGTGAACGAATGCACTATGGTTGAGTATACATCGCCGCTCACGTTGCTTGTTTTGTTTTTCTTTGCAAAAACTACTGGAACTTTCATGATGATGCCGGCAGCAGCCGCTATCGCGATACCGCTCGACTCGATAGTAAGGATCTTATTGACTCCGCAGCCGTCGTAAAGCCGCGCGATCTCTTCACCGATCTCACGTAAAAACACAGTATCTATCTGCTGATTCAGGAAGCTTCCAACTTTCAGGATACCTCCGGGGAGCACCTGCCCCTCCTTCAGTATCATCTCTTCCATCTGCTGCATCAAAGATCTCCTTGTTTGGAAAAAAGAAAACTGCCTTAAGAAGACACTTATCCTAAGGCAGTTAAGTAAGCATCTAATAGTGACGGCTATAACGGCGCCGCCGTAGAAACTTCCGGGCCATTCATCCGGAGATATATCAGAAACTATTCTAATATATATTAAATTTTCTATACCATGATGTTATATTAAAACGCCATTAAAGTCAATCCCTAACAATAAACAAATGTTAAATAATCAATAATTTGTATAGCGAAGCCGTCAGTGCATACCATATCTTGTAGCATCATTCAGGCATCCCCATTATTTCCTGACTTTTACTTTTTTCTTGCCGGACCAGCTGGAATAATATGTCTTTCCTCCGGTCTTCATATATGTCCGGATGCGGAAATAGTACTTTTTACCGCCTTTGAGCTTCTTGATCGTCCGCGCAGCTGTCTTGTATCCCTTACATTTCACTTTCCTGCCGCCTTTGAATGAGCTCTTCAGGCTGTACTGGATCTGGTATCCGGTGATGCGCGAGCTGCTCATCTTAGTCTTGACGCTCTTCCATAATACCTTCGCGCTCTTTCGTCCGGCCTTGACTTTGCTGATCTTCAGGCCTTTCGGGTTCACCTTGAACGTAAGTGTAATGCTGCCCATGTAATCACCGATACCGCTGATCCTGACAGCTGCTGTTCCTACATTTGTATTATTTGAATACTCCACAGTGAAGTCTGTGCCCTCGGCGAGCACGGTCCCATTATTCGAGAGCACGCACTCCGGCTCGGCCGGGTTCCCTGTGTACTTCACATCAGCCGGCTTCTTCACCACCATGGAAACATCAATCGGCACCAGCAAGGTCTCAAGAGCAGCCATACAGTCCGTCAGGCGCTTTAGCTCATATTCCGTGATATATTTCTTCTGATCTGCAGTCAGAGCATGGTATGCTGCATCCGCTCTGACGATCACATCTCTGTCTTCTTTAGTCACTGCAGCTGGATCAGGAAGTACAGAGATCAGATCACTCACTGCCTTTGCTATCCTTATGTCAGCCTGTACCTTCCTGAGCTCAGCAAATCTGGCTTTGATCGCATCCAGCCTGCTCATGTCTACACCTGGCAGAGCATCAGCCGGAAGCTTTGCGAGCATGACGTTCGCTTCATCCACAGCTTTCTGGTACTCCGCCACATTCTCCGCAGTCAGCTTGTCTGCATCCGGAAGCTTGCTCATCACTTCGTTCGCGGCCGCGATCAGATCCGCATACTCCGCCTGAGCCTTTGCTGCGCGGCATTTCTCGAACAAAGCCTCTATCTCCTGCTTCTCACCTTCGGTGAGCATGGCTTTTGATCCAGGCGTCAGACCTTCATACAGTTTATTCAGTGCCGCTATGTCCTCTTCATATTTCTGGTAATTGTCCTTCGTGATCGATGAGACGTCAGGAACTGCATCAAGTATCTCCCTTATCGTCGTTATCTGATTCTCCTTCTCTGTAGTGCCTGATGCAGTCGCAGAGAACCAGTAGTTAGGATAGCTCGTCCTTGTAGAAGTCGCCGCTACCACGCAGTATGAATAATCTATCCCCGGCTCTGCTGTTTCATCCACATATGTATAAGTCTTTGCCTTAGTGGCATCCGGGTCTCCGAGCACATGATCCAGCACTTCCTCGTCGCCGACGCCATGATCATAGTCACGTCTTTGGATAATATAATAGCTGGCGCCAGGTCCGAGGCCTTTCTTCTCATCAGGTCCCGGGATGCTCTTCCATGTGATCGTTATCTTATTCTCTCCTCCTGTTACAGTAGGATGGACAGGCTCAGGCTGCCCTATGCT
>SVCR01000259.1 GCA_015058265.1 Clostridiales bacterium | reverse complement strand
GGCAGTACGGCGGAGACGGCGCGGTGGAACTGGCACAGGCTGTTATCGACGCATGCGAAGAGCCGTCTGAGCTGCATTATCTCTATGACCTGGATATGCCGCTTCGTCAGAGAGTCGAGAAGATAGCAACAGAAGTATACGGCGCTGACGGAGTCGACTGGGAGCCGCTCGCCCTTGAGAAGGCGGAGCGCTTTGAGAATGATCCGAAGTATGCGGATTACGCGACCATGATGGTCAAGACACATCTGTCCCTGTCCCATGATCCGAATCTGAAGGGAGTCCCGAAGAACTGGCGGCTTCCGATCCGGGATATTCTGGAATACGGCGGAGCGAGATTCTTGTGCCCCATGGCCGGAGCGATCTCCATGATGCCGGGGACCGGATCCAATCCGGCCTACCGAAGGATCGACGTGGACACTGAGACAGGAGCAGTGTCAGGACTGTTCTGAGCAGGGAAAAGACAAAACTGGCGGAGATGTAAAACAGGAGGATGACATGAGATTCAGACCATGCATCGATATTCATAACGGTAAAGTCAAACAGATCGTAGGCGTCAGCCTTGAGGAGAGCACAGACAGAGCGCAGGAAAACTTTGTCTCTGAGCATGACGCTGCCTGGTTTGCCAGGTTCTATGCACAGGATGATCTGACCGGCGGACATATCATCATTCTGAACCGGGGCAGCTCACCTGAGTATATGCCCAGTAGAGACGCAGCTCTTGCGGCACTTAAGGTTGCGCCAGGGATGTTCCAGATGGGCGGCGGCATCACGCCATACAATGCGGATGAGTTTCTGGATGCTGGAGCGTCCAAAGTTATCGTGACCTCCTACGTGTTCCAGGACGGATGCTTCAACGAACGGCATCTGAACAAGATGACCGCCGCAGTGGGAAGAGACCGCCTGGTCCTGGATCTGAGCTGCAGGAAGAGCGGCGATTCCTATTATATTGTGACAGATCACTGGACGAAGTTCACCGACGTTGAACTGACCCATGAGACTCTCGAGGAACTGGCGGGAAGCTGCTCGGAATTCCTGATCCATGCTGTTGACGCCGAGGGGCTTCGAAGAGGTCCGGAGCTTGCGTTGGTCGATATCCTGGCCAAGGCCCCGATCCCGGCTACATACGCTGGCGGAGTTGCTGACTTCAAAGACCTTGAGGATCTGAGAGAGCGCGGGATGGGAAGAGTGGATGTGACCATCGGAAGCGCGCTGGATATATTCGGCGGAAGCATGCCTTACCGCGAGGTGCTGGGCCGCCTGAAGCAGCAGAACAGCTGAGACATTACGCCGCCTGAAGCAGCAGGCCTGACTCGAATAATTTCGTTGTCTGACACTTCACCGTGTGTTATACTTGTATCAACAACAATTCCTTCCAAAGGAGGTATGCTTATGAGATTTATTATCAGCGGAAAGAACCTGGAAGTGACTGATTCCATGAGAAAAGCAGTTACCGAAAAGCTGGGCAAGCTTGAACGCTACTTTACGCCGGAGACTACCGTTCATGTCACCATGAGCGTAGAGAAGGAGCGTCAGAAGATCGAGGTAACGATCCCTCTCAAGGGCAACGTGATCCGCTCCGAGCAGGTTTCCAACGACATGTACGTTTCCATCGATCTGGTTGAGGAGGTTATCGAGAGACAGCTCAGAAAGTATAAGCAGAAGCTGGTTGACCGTCACCAGGATGGCAGCTTCAAGAAGGAATTCCTTGAGAATGATACAGAGCCGACAGACGAGATCCGTATCGTCCGCACGAAGCAGTTTGACATCAAGCCGATGTATCCGGAAGATGCATGCGTGCAGATGGAACTGCTCGGACATTCATTTTTCGTATTCCTGAACGCGGAAAATGAACAGGTCAATGTCGTCTACAAGAGAAAGGGAGGCACCTACGGACTGATCGAGCCGGAG
Source organism: Clostridiales bacterium (assembly GCA_015058265.1). The sequence continues at coordinate 1,333 of SVCR01000259.1, read as the reverse complement.
TTCTGATGAGATAATTGTATTAATTAAGCCGGAAAGATATCTTTCCGGCTGTTTTTTATGCTCGCTCAAGCTTTTCCTCTACAGCTTCCTCGATAAAACTGTTAAGGCTTTGCTGGTGTGTGATTGCATAGATGGCGGCTCTCCTGTGGGTGTCGCTTTTCTTAAAACGGACATTTAAACTCCCTTTATAGGCGACCTCAGGAGCAGTACCTTCTTCTTCACATAGAGCCAGATAGTCATCGACTGCCCCATGAAAATCTGCAATCAGTTCAGCAGCATTGGTGCCCTCATAGGAAATGAGAGAACGGATCCCCTGAACTTTGCCATAGAAGAGGCAATCGCTTTCGGAGAACTCAACACTTCCTACGTATCCCCTGTATTCTATGATATTGTTCATATCCAGACCCTCCTAAAAGAGACTAACATATCGAAACAACAGGTGCAACTGGATATAGTTGCTAACGAACAAATGCTGGTTACTGTTCGCTAATCAGCCCTGGGCAGGTATGTCGATAGACTAGTCCCCTGCCCAAAGAGACAACGAGGCTCTGGGCGGGAACGACGTAATCAAGCCCCCCTGCCCAAAGAGACAACAGTACTCTGGGCAGAAGTGATGTAATCAAGCTTCCCTGCCCAAAGAGAAACGGCACTCTGGGCAAAGAGTGTCCTAATCATACTCTCCTGCCCAAAAAACCAGCGATCTGAAGAAAGCTATGGGCACGAAAGGCTATATCAAGTCTTCCGAGCCCATAAGAGATCATTACCGGCATGAGTGTGAACTGTAGCAAATGCTGTTTCTACTTCGGGTTGTCAGTCTGTCCCGTGCATGATAAAATAACTCTGATTATGCCGCAGACTGTCTTCTGACGGACCGACATGGCCGGCATGATCATAAAGCAGATAAAGGAGTTGTGTATATATGGGTTTCATGGAGAAATTGTTCGGCACCCATTCTCAGCGTGAGCTGAAGAAGATCGAGCCGATCGTCAATAAAGTCATGGGCTACGAGGATGAGTACTCGAAGCTCACGGATGAGCAGCTGAGAGGAAAGACTGCCGAATTTAAACAGCGCCTTGCAGGGGGAGAGACTCTTGATGATATCCTTCCGGAAGCGTTCGCGACTGTGAGAGAGGCAGCCTGGAGAGTTATCGGACTGAAGCCGTACAGAGTTCAGGTCATCGGCGGCATCATCCTGCATCAGGGCCGTATCGCCGAGATGAGGACCGGTGAAGGTAAGACGCTTGTATCGACCCTTCCCGCATACCTGAACGCTCTGACTGGCGAAGGCGTCCACATCGTTACGGTCAATGATTACCTGGCCAAGCGTGACCGC
>SVCR01000258.1 GCA_015058265.1 Clostridiales bacterium | reverse complement strand
CGTGTTCTGCCGTATAGTTCCGGATCAGGAGTAACGTGCTTAATGCGTGCCTATCGGGGACAGGTGTTATTAGGCACGTGTTATCAGGCATAAAAACTGCTGCACAAAGTGCTCATTCAGCGCCTTGTGCAGCAGTCTTGTTTTTTAAAACCCTATAAACCCTATAGATCGCTATTCCTTTACGCTTCCGTCTGGATTGAACAGCGGGAGCTTCTCCAGGAAGATGATGTCGTCACGGTCTGCGGAGTCGCCTTCTGCAAGGACAGCCATCTTTCCAACTATGTCGCAGCCGATCTGATCAAGCAGAAGTTCCATGGACTTCAGCGATTCGCCTGTACTGATGACGTCGTCAACTACAAGAACACGCTTACCCTTGAGCTTCTCGGCGTCGGCTATGTCGAGGGTCAGCTTCTGAAGATGGTCTGTGGTGATGGAATCGACATCTGTCTCGATGACTTCCTTCATGTAAAGCTTCTGGCCTTTGCGGAGCACGATGTAGCCTTTTCCTGACTGGCGGGCCATCTCGTATGCGATAGGAATGCCCTTCGACTCTGCGGTCACGATGATGTCGAAGTCAGGTGCTTTCGCAAGGAGCGCCTTTGCCGAAGCTTCTGTGATCTCCACATCGTTGAACATAATGAAGCCTGCGATGTAGAGGCTGTCATTCAGCGGGCAGAGAGTGAGCTTTCTCTTAAGGCCCGCAATCTCCATTTCATAGTACATGTTATCCATATTATCCATGCTCCTTTCATCAAGAGAATAGACTGACTATTTCCATAGCGCAGATGTTATCATACTGCTTAAATTATACTCCGCGCTCTATCCTGTTTCAAGAATTGTGTGACGGCAGTCACGGATTATCGCCGCCGATCATCAAAACCCATATGATGCTGTATCAGCAGCCTGTCGGTTCGGGAGCTTACAGATTCAGCAGCTTATTGATTCGGCATCCTACTGGTTCGGCAGCTGCTTCATTGCCTCGAGAGTCCTGCTCAGGAGATCGTCGAGCTCCCAGCCGAGCATGTCGGCTCCCTGGCGTATGACGTCGCGCGAGCAGCCTGCCGCGAATTTCTTGTCCTTGAACTTCTTCTTCAGTGATTTCAGCTCCATGTCCTTACAAGATTTTGACGGACGCATCAGAGCCGCGGCGCCGACGATCCCGGTGAGCTCGTCTACAGCGAACAAAACCTTCTCCATCTCGTGCTCGGGCTCTACGTCGCTGCACTGTCCGTATCCGTGCGAGCATACCGCGTGGATCAAGCGCTCATCGCATCCCGCCTCGCGAAGAAGCTCCGGAGCCTTCTTGCAGTGTTCTTCAGGCCACATCTCGAAGTCGATGTCGTGCAGCAATCCGCAGAGTTCCCAGAAGTCGGCTTCGTCGCCGTATCCCAGTTCTTCTGCGAGCACACGCATCACGCCCCCGACAGTCTCGCCGTGATGGATATGGAATTCATCCTTGTTATACTTTTTCAGTAATTCTAACGCTTCATCCCTTGTCATTTTGAAACCTCCTCTTTTCTGCTCCGCTCAGGAAGCTGTGTGAGTACGACTGCGATAAAGATAAGCAAAGCACCGATGTATTCATGTATAGCCATCTTCTCTCCCAGCATGATCATGCCGGTAAAGAGAGAGAATACTGATTCCAGGCACATCATGAGTGCTGCCTGAGTAGGCTCCGCGTATTTCTGCCCGACTGCCTGAAGTGTGTATGCGACTCCGCTCGACAGGATACTTGCGTAAAGCAGCGACGAGAGCACACTTACTATGTCAGGTATATTCGGCGATTCGAATATGAACATGAACGGAAGACTGATGATGCCGATCGTGAAGAATTCAATGCATGCCAGCTTTACCGGATCGACTTTAGGCGAGTAATAATCCATCATCATGATCTGTACCGCAAAGCCGAACGCACATCCGACCACGAACCGGTCGCCATATGATATCGAAAGGCTCTCGCCGTACATCGACAGAAAATACAGGCCTATGATCCCGATCGCGACAGCGATCCACGTACGTAGATGGACTTTTTTGCCAAGCACGATCGAAAATACCGGAACGATAACTGCATAAAGTGCTGTGATGAACCCAGTCTTTCCGATGGTCGTGAACATGACCCCGTACTGCTGCAGCGATGACGCGACGAACAGGACCACTCCGCAGGCTATGCCGCCGGTGAAGACCATTTTGTTCCAGCCGTTGTCATCATGATTCTCACGGAACCTGTCGAGTACATAAATAACAGGCAGCAGGAACGTGCCGCCCATCAGGAACCTGATCCCGTTGAAGGTGAACGCGCCGATATGGCCGCCGTTCTTCTGAGCAAGGAATGCCGTTCCCCAGATGAACGTTGCCAGCAGGATCATCAGATTGCTTCTTAACTGTCTGCTCATGGTAAGAATTATAGCTGATGAAAAGAGATATTGCAATAATCGGCAAGATATAGAGTATATGACACGGCAAGATATAGAGTATATAAGAGCAAGGCTCAACACTATGTAGTGCTTTTACGATGCTCAGGAACAGAATGTGTGGTAATATCATACAGAACAAAAGAATTATCAGCGGCGACATAAGAATTCTCGTCGGTAAATCATGTTTTTCAGCGCTTTTAGTGATACAATGTAAATGTAACAATTAAACATACAAAACCAAACCGGTGTATAAATGGGAACCAGGTCAGAATCCTGGACGATCCGGTCACTGTAAAAGTGAGGCCTTATGCTGAATGCCATTGGGACAATGGAGCCTGCATACTGCATTATGCAAGGTAAGCCGTTCCTGAGAAGGCGCATAGGGCCGTTGAGCTTGAGTCAGGAAACCTGCCGGTTTGAGACCTGTGACATGAACTTCCGAAGAAGGTTGCAATCATCATTTGTTCTGACGCTGCTGCAGGGCGGCAGAAAACAGAGTGATCGAATCATGACCTTTTCCCGGGAGCTCGGGGAAAGGTCTTTTGTTTTGTCCGGCAGGACTCACCGGAGATGAGTCAAATAGTTTTTCACAGGAGGAACAAAATGAAAAAAGTAATTGCTTTGATGCTGGCATTGACAATGGTATTCACACTGACGATGCTGGCGGGATGCGGAAGTAAAGAGGAAGCTCCGGCAGAGGAGCCTGCTGCAGAAGAACCTGCAGAAGAGACAAAGAGCGATGAAGAGCTGGCTAAAGAATGCGCAGACCTTATCGACGCCATCTATGTTCAGGAATGGACAGAGGACACTGAGGAGCAGTGCAAGGCCGCAAAGGCAGCATGGGATGCTCTGACAGGCG
>SVCR01000257.1 GCA_015058265.1 Clostridiales bacterium | reverse complement strand
TTCTTAGGTTCAGGTCTGTCTATGTTCAGTTTGACCTCACGCCCTACCATCATGTTGGTCATCTCCTGGGCGTTGGTCTCCTTTGTTATCAGTGTTCCGATGTACTCACCTTTACGGAGTATCGCGACCTTATCTGAGATCGCTTCTACCTCATGCAGTTTGTGAGTGATGATGATGACGGTTTTTCCGTCAGCTCTCATGTTGCGGAGAACCTTGAAAAGCTTCTCTGTCTCCTGCGGGGTCAGTACAGCTGTAGGCTCGTCAAGAATAAGAATGTCCGCACCCTTATATAGGACTTTTACGATCTCTACAGTCTGTTTCTGAGATACCGACATGTCGTATACTTTCTGGTCAGGGTCGACATCGAATCCGTAAGCATCGCAGATCTCGCGGATCTTCTGCGAAGCTTTTTCTATATCGAGCTTGCTCCATCTCGGTATCTTCTTGCCGTCTGTCTCACTTATGCCCAGAATTATGTTCTGAGCGGCAGTGAATACGTTGACCAGCTTAAAGTGCTGGTGGATCATGCCTATGCCGTAGTCATAAGCATCTTTCGGGGAAGATATCTGAACAGGATGTCCGTCAATAAAAATCTCACCCTCGTCAGGATAATAGATGCCTGAGAGCATGTTCATCAAAGTAGTCTTGCCGGAACCGTTCTCACCCAGAAGAGATAAGATCTCACCGCGGTAAATGTCCAGGTCGACCTTATTGTTGGCTACTATGGTTCCGAATGTCTTGGTTATGTTTCTCATCGAAACTGCGGGTGTTCTGCTGTCCTGCAAAATAATCTCCCCTTTCCGATATCGAATCTTGGTTTTTATAATTTGACCGGTCCCGCACGAAGCGGGACCGGTCATAACTATTGAAATGCCTTCTGAATTAGTTGTGGTTTAGCCGAAGTTTGTATCGAGCAGGTTGATACCGTCGATCTGGAGATCGAAGTATGGAGCTGATCTGTACTCTGACTCATGGAAGTATCCGTCAGAGATAACCTCTGTCTCGTGCTCATAAGCCTCATCAGCCTCAACGTCTGCCTTATAGCTGTCAAGTTTCTTACCATCTACTGTGAATGTGCTTGTGTCGAATACATGGATTGAGCCATCCTTCAGGCCGGCCTCAACCTCTTCGAGCTTAGCAGCAGTACCTTCAGCAGCAACGTTCTCGTTGAGCTCTGTCAGCTGAACCGAACCTGTGTCGAGTGTACCTGTCCAGTTAGTATCAAAGTTCTCTCCATTCTGAACTGCAGTGATTGCATATTCATAGAACGGTGACCAGTTGATCTTGGACGAAATGATGTAGGAATCCGGGCAAGCTTCCATTGTGCTTCCGTTGTAGGAAACGTCAGGGATACCAGCCTCTTTGCATGCTGTAGGAGCTCCCATGGAGTCAGCGTGCTGCGAGATAAGATCTGCGCCGCCCTGGATCAGCTTGTTAGCGCCTTCCTTCTCAGCGGTCTCATCATACCATGAACCTGTAAATGTAACGTCCATTGTCACATCCGGGCATACGCTCTTTGCTCCGAGATAGAACGATGTGTAACCGGATACTACCTCAGCATATGTGAACGCACCTACATAACCCATCTTAGGGGCATCGCCCTTCAGCTTGCCTGCTTCTTTGATCTCGTTGAGCTTCATTCCTGCAGCAACACCTGCAAGGTAACGGCCCTCATAGATCGAAGCGAATGCATTGTGGAAGTTGTCCTGATTTGCAACCAGAGCGTTGTCGCCTGTGCAGCTTACGAACTGAACATCCGGATTGTCCTTAGCAGCCTGGAGCATGAATCCCTGATGGCCGAACGAGTCTGAGAAGATAAGTGTGCATCCCTTATCTACGAGCTCGCCTGCTGCGTCATAGCATTCCTGTCCTTCAGGAACGTTCTTCATGATGATAGCCTCAACACCCATCTTATCGCAGGATTCCTGGAACGAATCGAGGAAGTTCTTATCGTAAGTGGAGTTCTCATCGTGAAGTGTGATCAGGCCGACCTTCATTGCAGCGCCGCCCTCATCACCGGCAGGTGCTTCTTCACCACCGCCGCCGCCGCAGGCTGCCATCAATGGCATCATTACCATTACCAGGCAAACCAATAAAGCAATAAGTCTTTTCTTCATAATCATTATCCTCCCTGTTATATAAATACACAGAAAACTCTACTGATCACATTCAGAGAACACTATCCTAACGTATCAGTAGATAGGTTTATGATGAATTAATTATAATTCCAAGCATCAGTAAAGACAAGAAAAAAAGGCAAAATGGTTTTATGTTTTAGCTGTTTTGCCCGGCTTATTTCACATAACAAAAGGAGGCTGTTTCTGAACAGCCTCCTTTGTGTAATTTTAATAATTTTTGAAGGATTTTACAGATTCTTGAGCAGTCCCGTAGCCTCGTTGAACTCGTTGATGAGCTCGTCAACCTTGGATGCTTCCTTGCGGAGAGAGAACCATGTGTTTTCTTCGTCATACCAGAGAGCATTGATCTCGTCAACAGTCTTGCCCTGCTGCTCGACCCATGTGTAGTACTTGAGGTTGTGGATCCTCTTTCTGTCCTTATAGGTCAGTTCCATGAGGTTGTCGTCCTTCTCGTCGAGGATGTGCTTGTTGTAGTGGAGTGCAGCCTTTTCGTGTGTGTACTCGCCCTGCTCATCCTGGAGTTCTTTGATTCTTGACTGGTACATAACTGCAGAGTCTGTCATAACAGTTGCCAGTACGTCATTCTCTGTCAGCTCATAGTACTTAGCCATCTTGATGCAGCAGAGCAGGTTAGCTATGCCGCTGATGCCGAAGTATCCGAGAAGATCAACGAGTTCAGGGTCAACACCCTGCTCCTTGAGGTAGTCGCGTCCGACAGGCTCGTTGAAGAGTCTGAGGAGGTTCTGGGAGTCTTCGTCGTCGATAGCGATGACCATGTCAGTATTCTTGATGTTGTGGATCCATGGAACGTGCTTGTCACCGATACCTTCGATTCTGTGTGCTCCGAATCCGTTGTCGAGGAGTGTCGGGCACTGGAGAGCTTCGCCTACTGCGAGTTTAGCTGTTGGGTAGAGCTCTTTCAGTCTGTCTCCGGAAGCCATGGTTCCTGCCGAGCCTGATGTGAATGCTGCGCCGGCGAATCTGTCGCCAGGTCTCTTCATCTCTTCAAATGCCTCAGCAATGGCGTTACCTGTTACGTTGTAATGCCACATGTAGTTGCCCATCTGCTCGAACTGGTTGAGGATCCATACATCTTCTCTTGTAGCTCTCAGCTCGTGAGTCTTGTCGAAGATCTCCTTTACGTTGGACTCTGTTCCAGGT
>SVCR01000256.1 GCA_015058265.1 Clostridiales bacterium | reverse complement strand
ACGAAATATGTTGAAAGATTTCCTTGCTGACAACGCGATCTCTATATACTCGCTTTCTCGAGCGAGCGGCATCCCTTACAGTACTCTCAATGATCTGGCTAATGGCAAGGTGGATGTAGACAGGTGTAAGGTTGGACTTCTGCGGGCTTTGGCAGGTGCGCTTATGGTGAGTCTGGATGAGGCTTATGATCTGTGCAAGGATAAAACCAGAAGGATCCGCAATTCGTACGGATACGATGTTACAATACGCATTAATAATAAGCAGTATGTTGCAGAATTCGTATACAACGGCAGTAATGTATATCTGGATCTGTGTCGGATCACAAGGGATACTTCATTTTACATAGATGAGATCGCTGCATGGAGAAGTGAGGCATATATTCGCAATGAACGCATGGCTTCGTTCAGGTGATCTTTCAATACGCGTGAGGTTTTGACATGGAATATCTTCTGATGCGCAAAGATGAAGTGATAACACTCTGTGACTTTGCACCGGATGGAACGATGATCTCATTCTCACCCAGATTCAGGAATCCTGAGCTGGCTCCTTTAGAATTTGCACGATATTCTGACCATCTTAAGCGATGGTGGAAGAACAGACAGATACCTGTCGGGCAAGGAAAAGTGGAGCAGATGCTTAAGGAGAGAGGACTGATTGCCGCGGGAGAGTACTTGCTCAGTAATCTTGGACTCAGCCTTACGGACTATTACTGGATCAAGCCGATAGATGCATCGCTCAAGTGGAAAGATGTCAATCTGTTTGATAATGATTTCCGGGAGAATTTGCTCACTGTCGGAGGAATGAAGATTTCCGGAACAGCATCAAGCGGGTTCACACCCAACAGCTCGCTTAAGGGCGAACTCGAGAAAAGCTGGGTCATCCGGAGAGGGAAGAGAGTTCTTATCAAAGGTAATCACGGCAAAGAATCAGCCGAGAGCATCAATGAGGTGATCGCGACTAAACTCCATTGGTATCAGAAGTACGATAATTATACAAAGTATAGGCTTATCAGGATCAAGGATAAGCCGTACGATTACGGTTGCTGTTCGGAGGCGTTTACGGACACATCCAGAGAATTGGTATCTGCTTATGCTCTTCTTACTTCCTGTGATAAACCGAAAGGTATGTCGGATTATGAGTTTCTGATAGCTATTGCGGGCGAGTATGGCATTGATACTGTACAGTTAAGGCATGATCTTGAGTATCAGATCCTTACAGACTATCTGCTCACTAATATTGACAGACATATGGAGAATATTGGTTTTATCAGAGACGCAGATACGTTGAAACTCATGCGAATGGCGCCGATTTTCGATACGGGACGATCGTTCGGCGGCCGTGGTGTAGTACCGGCTACGGTTGATGAAATAGATAACATAGAGGTCAACAGTTTTGCGCAAACAGAAAGTGAGCTCCTTGATATGGTCGAAGACATTGATGTGATCAATATGAATAAGCTCGTCCCGGGTGAGTATATTGAAGAGATGTATTTAAAGGACAGTAAGGCCAGACCTGCAAGAATCAGGAGTATTGTAAATCTATATAAAGAAAAGGTGAACAGACTTGCTGCAAGATAGAAAATGGCTGATACGATGAATTGACAGGCCGGTAGATCGACTTGATACTGCCGGTCTATTATTGTGCGCCAAATACTCGTATTTAGCCCTGTTGAAGTGTGAATTTCCTGATGAGTCAGCTACCTGCAGCTTAGTCTGACGCCTTGAAGCAGGTTCTTTGCCGGGAGGATGGAAGTGCGAAAGGCAAGAGTCAAAACGTCCTAAAAAAGCGTCACAAATAAGCGGAAATGACGAAATTATGACGCTTAAAATGACGGATAATTCTATATCATTAAGACACAAGATGGATAACATCTGAATGACTGGATATTACACGCAGCAGAGTCCTTCGCCTCAATGCTAGTGCGGGAGGAAATCGGTTGCATCGAAGTATAGATATGTGAGGTATGAAATGAACAGGAACGACAGGATCTTGGAACTGATCTTCAAGAGAATGGATAAGGGATTGAGGCATGGTGCTGTTGTCAGATGCCTGGCAATGGTAGTCGTTTTCGTCATGACATATCTCCTTATCCTTCCGGCATTCACTCTGGATCAGGAAACTGCTGCAGCGCAGGGCGGAATCGATGTTCCTGCTGCTGTTCAGGAAGAAGCAGTTGAAGAGGTGCAGGAAGAAACAGCTGCAGAGGAGGAAGCTCCTGCTGCTGATGAATACGTAGATCAGGCTGACAGCTATGACGAATATTATGAGGACGAGAGTCCTGCGGACGATGAGAACTACTCCGAGGCAGACGAAGCAGCAGTAGATGAAACCGCTGAAGCAGCTGAAGAGGAAGTGCTCAGCGAACTCGTCTATGAGGGCGAGGGCTACAGGATCGCCGTTACCGGCGGACTCGAGGGACTGCCTGCAGATACAGTGCTCGCAGTCACAGAGATCGACAGGGATTCTGACGAAGAGCTCTACACCGCATATGAGGAAAACGCGAGAGAAGCCGTGAAGACAGAGAGCGGCGCGAGGATAGCACCGGAGTTCGCTTTCGCCAGATTCTACGATATCGCACTCATTTCCAGCGGAGAAGAGATCGAGCCTTCATCCCCGCTTGAAGTGACGATCACTTATGAGAAGGAGATACAGAAGCAGCTCGAGGCAGAGACAGCCGATAACGTCAAAGTCATCCACTTTGCCGAGAACACCGAGACCGAGGAAGTCACTCCGGAGATCCTTGACAGCGAGAACGTAGATGTCACCATCAATAAGAACAAGATGGCGGAAACGACTTTCGCGGCAGACAGCTTCTCAGTATATGCGGTAGTATATACCGTCGATTTCCACTACGGAACTGAGGGCGCAACAGGAGAGCTCAGCATCAAGGGCGGAGATTCGATCAGCCTCGGACAGCTGATGGAGGAGCTCGGCATCACTTCAGCCAAGAGCCGTCTCAGCATACTGGATATGAAAGATAAGAAGGAAAAGCCATCGACTGCAAGCTTCCTCGAGGAGGTAGAGAGCGTCGAGTTCAGCGATCCGAAGCTGCTTTGGACAGGATATCTTGAAGAGGACTGCACACCGGCGGATATCATGACGGCAGAGAAGCTGTTCGTGACTTATCCACTCGGACTCAAGCAGGAGGAGGTCCTCGCGATCAATCACAAAGAGTACAAAGCGGGCGACTGGCTGCTGATGAGCCTCAAACCTTTCACATCTGAAGAGACACTGACTATAACAATGAAGGACGGTTCCGAGATCAACATCCTGGTCACAGATGCTCAGGATGCGGTGATGAACGGAGA
>SVCR01000255.1 GCA_015058265.1 Clostridiales bacterium | reverse complement strand
ATATCAGATATCCGCATAGTCACCGGCCTTGCCTGCCGGCAGAACATGCTGAACGATTATCTGGACCTTCTCCTCATCTCTCCAGCGGTTGATCTCCAGACTGCCGAGAATATCTGCTCTGTGTGAATCTGCTATTATTTCATATGCCGCGGCTGCATCATGGAACAGCAGACAGTCGATACAACGTCCCTGTTCCGATCTTGCCGTGAATCTTGCCATCTTGTCCTCGTTCTTGAGGAATCTCCAGTTCTCGATCACGACGTCTTCAAGTGCGAAAACCGGCACTTCATTATCTTTGCCGCATGGTTCCAGCAATTCGACTGATCGAGCAAGATCCATATCGACATCTCCGGCATCGAGTACCGCGTCACAGACATAGCGTACATCAAACAGGCCGTCATCCTCAACTGCGAGTTCCGCTATATCTGCGTTCAGTCCATTGCGAAGCATGTCTATCTTATCTTTAGCTATAGTGAAGCCGCAAGCGGCACTGTGTCCGCCAAAGCTGATGAATTCATCTCTGTATTTATCGAGCATTCCGAAAAGGTCGACAGACGGGATGGATCTCCCCGTCCCTTTATAAGTGTCCCCGTTACGCGATATCACAACGACCGGCCGATTGATCTTCTCACGGAGCTTTCCGGCTACGATCCCGAGTACGCCTTCATGAGAATCATTGATCTCTACCATGACAAAGTCGCCTTTTCTCATCTCGCCGTCAAGAAGCGACAGCCCTTTGTCGAAAGCCACATCCTGCAGCCTGCGCCTTTCCTGATTCGAGGCCAGAAGTGATCTGCAGCATCTTCCCGCTTCTTCATCAGTTTCCGCCAGAAAGAGCTTTACCCCTACAGCTGCATCCCCGAGTCTTCCGGATGCATTGATCTTAGGCGCGATGCCGAACGAGATATCACTTGCCCGCAGATTTCTGTAGTCAAAGCCCGACATATCTATCAGCTTTCTCAGGCCTCTGTTCCTGCATCCGAGATGCATAGATCTCAGCCCGCACTTTACTATCGTCCTGTTTTCATCAAGCATCGGCATTATGTCTGCTATCGTGCCGACTGTTACCAGTTCCAGGACCTCTGCCATTATGCTCTTGGGCACCGGTCGCTTCCTTGCGATCGCGAGTGCGGTTTTATAAGCTACCCCCACCCCTGCAAGACCGCTGAACGGGTAATTGTCCTCAGGAAGACGCGGATTGATTATCAGCCCCTCAGCTCTTACTTCGGAGATGTTGTGATGGTCGGTGACCAGAGTCTCTATACCCAGAGAATGAGCGTATTCAGTCTCCTCTCTTGAGACGGATCCGCAGTCCACTGTTACGATGAACTCACCGCCTTCATCACAGATCCTGCGGATCGACTCCTTGTGGAGCCCGTAACCTTCTTCAAGTCTGGAAGGTATGTAATAGTCCACATTATCTGTTAGTGAACCGATCACTTTCATCATAAGAGATGTAGATGTTATTCCATCCACATCATAGTCTCCGTATATAACGATCTTCTTACCGGCATCTATCGCATTTATCAACAAATCCACTCCCGCTTCCATATTGGCAAGCAGAAATGGATCGTATGCGAGTCTGGGACGGGAGGAGAAAAACTCCTCCCTGTCCTCAGGCTTGATGCCTCTTGTTTCGATGATTTTAAGGATCGTTTCCGGTATATTCCTGATATCAGGATACTTTCCTGTCTGATCTGCCATAGATCTTAACGAATCCCTTCTTAATTATCTGATCAACTGTTCAACGGATCAATATATACCCATAGGGTTAGTCAAGTCGCCGTTCTTGAATACTGTGAAGTGGAGATGCGGTCCGGTAGAATTACCGGTACTTCCGACATATCCTATCACTGTGCCCTTCTTGACAAACTGTCCCTGTTTGCAATTGTATCCCTTGAGATGTCCGTACAGGGCGCTGTATCCGCCGCCGCATGCAAGCTGGATGCAGTTGCCGTAACCGCCATACCACGATGCTCTTGTGATCATACCATCAGCGATAGCATAGACCGGTGCGCCGTATGTTCCGCTGTTGAGTACCAGATCGACGCCGTTATGGAACTCTCTGCCGTGGAACGGACATATACGCCATCCGTAGTTGGAAGTGACCTTCCATCCGGACTGCATCGGGAATGTGAATCCGGTCTTGGCTACCTTGACATCTCCGCCCTTCTCTACGATCATTGCCTCTGCTTCTGCCTGGAGAGTAGCAGCCTCTGCAGCCAGTTCCAGAGCTTCAGCTTCGAGCTGATCTTCCATCGCTTTGTACTTGTCGGCCTCTGCCTTATACTTCTTCTTGAGTTCTTCTGTCTCTACCTGCTGAGCTTCAAGTTCTATCTCTCTGGCTTCCAGAGCTGCTTCCTGATCCTCAAGCTCCTTCTTAAGTCTCTTGAGTTCTTTATAGTCCTTCTGCAGCTTCTTCAGGAGATTCTGGTCGCTCTCCAATATCTTATGGACCATTCCGACATTAGTCATCAGATCCTGCAGGTCATCGGAGTTGAGTATTACATCTACAAAGCCGGTATTGCCGGTCTTGTACATAGCCGTCAGCCTGCCATCAAGAGCCTTATTCTGCTCTTCGATATCTTTCTCTTTCTGCTCCATCTTACCCTTGGTCTCCGCGATCTGGACCTTGGTAGATTCTATTACGGCCTTGGTGTTCTCCATCTCGCTCGCAAGGCTATTGAGCTTCTCCTCAGCCTCTTCAAAATTAGCAGTAGCCTGAGCAGCCTTCTTGGCAGCGGATTTTGCCTCGGCACGCTTGGCCTGTGTCGCTTCTTTAGCTTGCTTGGCCGCGATATCGGCAGCTTTCTTCTCTTCCTCGGTCACTCCGTATGATGTAGCAAGTGCTGCTCCGACCATAGCGACTATGAGAAGGAAGACTATTATCATTTTTCTTTTTGATATCTTATGCATCTGTCAGTTCTCCTCTCTTATCAGCGTTTGAGGAATCTTCTGATGGAAATGATACTTCCGCAGATACCTATGCTCACTCCGAGGCACATGAATATTATCAGGAGATTTTTAGTGAGATATTCTGTCGGAACGACATTGACCGAAAGTATCCTCGCAATATCTGTTCCTATTATTTTAATGACCCTTGTATAGATAAAGTATGTCAGACCCGTAGCAATACCGGCTGAAACAATACCCATTATGATCCCGCCATAGATAAACGGAGCTCTTACGAAGCTATCGGTAGCTCCGAGGTATTTCATGATTCCTATCTCTTTCTCTCTGTTGAATACGGTGAGCTTGATAGTATTGGCTACTATTATGATCGATACGACTATCAGGAACGCCATTACTA
>SVCR01000254.1 GCA_015058265.1 Clostridiales bacterium | reverse complement strand
TGAAGCTCTCACCGAGGTGTCTCTGCTCCATAGGATGTGCCAGGACCGCCAGACCGCCGGCCTGATGGATGACATCCACAACTTTTTCGCTGCTGAGAGTTTCTTTGCGTATCTTCCGCAGTTCAGGCTCTCTGAACAGAGTATTGAACGCCTCATCGTTGGTGCCGACAATTCCTTTTTTCACCTGAATACTCGCAAAGGTCGGTTTTCCGACGTACCGTCCTTCGTTCATCTCACCTATCTCATCGAGCGTTATTCCGCAGCCCCTGTCATTGAGAGCTGCCATCATAGCATCGTTGCGCCGCGCCCGCTTGATGATGAGGTCGCGCAGAACTGATCTGAGATCCTTGTTGTTGTAATCTATACCGTATCCCAGCACATGGATGTCTTTGCCGAGTTCATCAGATGAATCAAACTCGATGCCCGGTATGAAGGTCACTCCCTTTCCGGAAGCATATTCCATGCCTTTGATCGATCCCTCTATTCCGTCATGATCTGTAATGGCGATGGTATCATAGCCTTCGCTTATCCATCTGTCCACTACTGCCTCGGGTGAAAGTTTCCCGTCAGAATAAAATGTATGGATATGAAGATCTGCCTTCCCGCCTGATCTTATCAGTTCAGCTGTATATGATCTATTATCGCTGTTATTATTCCAAGGCATTATTCTTCTCTTTGCGATCTGATCCTCTATGCTTACAGCATTTCCACATCATCTTCTTCAAGATAGCTGATGTACGGAAGTCCTCTGAACCTCTGATCAAAATCGAGGCCGTATCCGATGACGAATAGATCCTCTACCTCGAATCCGACATAGTCTGCGTGGAAATCTTCAGTTCTCCTGGACTCCTTATTGAGCATAGTGCACACTTTTACAGATTTAGGACCTCTTTCCTCGAGCTTTGCCATGAGGTATTTGAGTGTTGTACCTGTATCGACGATATCCTCAACGACCAGCACATTCTTGTTGTACATGTTAGTCTGAGGCTCATAGCTGATCTTGACAACACCTGCAGTAGTCGTTGATGAGCCGTAGCTGCTTGCGGAAATGAAATCCAGAGATGTATCGATAGTAGTATACTTGAGAATATCTACCAACCAAGGAACTGAGCCCTTGAGTGTTCCGAGCAGGATGAGTTCCTCACCCTCATAATCCTTATCGATCTGCTTTGCGATCTCTTTAGCTCTTCTGGTGATCTCTTCCTGGGTAAACAGGATCTTTCCGATCTGATTGCCTGCTTTCGTCTTCTTTTCAGCCATTTTTACTCTTCCTTTTTTCTCTTCTGTCTCCGGTCTTCCCCATTCAGAGACTTCATCTTACTTCAGGTCTGCCGCGCAAAGCAGCTCCTGCATCACGTCGAGTAGTTCCCTGTCCCCTGTTTTCTTCAGCGCGGATACCGGGATGACGATATCGCCTTTCTCCGTATCGAGCGCCTTCTTTATCTCCTTGATATTACGAGCCCTCTCATTGCTGCTTATCTTGTCCGACTTAGTCGCGGCAATGATTCCATGGAGCCCGTAATACTTAAGATAATCATACATCTGGATATCCTGAGCACTCGGCTTGTGACGGATATCAACGAGCTGCACGACCTTGAGCAGTCCGTCCCGGTGCTCAAGATACGATTCCATCATCGCTCCCCACTTCTCTGACTCAGATCTGCTCACACGGGCAAAGCCGTAACCCGGCAGGTCCACGATCCTGAAGGTCAAAGTGTCCCCGCTCTCCTCATCTCTCGCCGTGCAGAGATAGAAGTTGATGGTTCTCGTCTTTCCCGGGCTGCCTGACACTCTCGCCAGACTCTTTCTTCCCGTGATCAGATTCAACAGAGATGATTTGCCGACGTTAGACCGTCCGGCAAAAGCGATCTCAGGTATTCCTTCCGCCGGATACTGTGCGGGTCTGACCGCTACAGCCTCCAGTTCTGATTGTACTATCTTCATTGCTCTATCACTACAGGTATAACATCTTCAAAGGTATCTACAGGAATGAATTCGATCTTCTTCCTTACAGATGCAGGGATGTCTTCAAGATCCGGTACATTCTCACGAGGAATGATTATCTTTCTGATACCCTGTCTGTATGCAGCAAGTGACTTTTCCTTAAGTCCGCCGATCCTCAGGATCTTGCCCCTGAGAGTTATCTCTCCTGTCATCGCTACTGTCTTGTCCGCTTTGCGGTCTGTCAGCAACGAGAACAAAGCGCTGCACATAGTCACACCTGCGGAAGGGCCGTCCTTAGGAGTAGCACCTTCAGGGATGTGGATCTGTATATCATAATCTTTAAAGATGTCCTTACTGATCTTATACGAAGAAGAAATGGACTTGATATATCCGAGTGCAGTCTGAGCTGATTCTCTCATCACATCGCCCATCTGGCCTGTCAGAACAAGCCTGCCGGTTCCCGGCATCCTGACGGTCTCGATCGTAAGTGTCACGCCGCCGACAGAAGTCCATGCCATTCCGGTCGTCACGCCTACTTCAGGCTCGAGGGAACCGATATCCTCAATGAACACCCTCTTGCCGATATACTTCGTGAGATTTCTCGGAGTGATATTATTCTTCCTGTTGCTTCCGCTCACGATGTTGCGCGCGGACTTTCTGCATGCGTTTCCTATCTCTCTTTCGAGATTTCGCACTCCTGCCTCGCGGGTATAGTATTCGATGATATCCCTTATCGCAGCCTCGTTTATCGTCATCTGCGACTTCTTGATTCCGTTCTCTCTGAGCTTCTTAGGAACGAGATAGTCCATCGCGATCCTGACCTTCTCCTCTTCAGTGTAGCTGGAGAGCTCAATGACCTCCATCCTGTCGAGCAGCGGTCTCGGGATAGTAGCTGTTGTATTGGCAGTAGTGATGAACATGACCTTGGACAGATCGAAAGGTACTTCCAGATAATGGTCTGTAAAAGTACTGTTCTGTTCAGGATCGAGGACCTCGAGCAAAGCAGATGCCGGATCACCTCTGAAATCACTGCCGATCTTATCCACTTCGTCGAAGAGGAAGAGCGGATTATTCGTCCCTGCCTCAACGATGTTGTTGATCACACGTCCCGGGATAGCACCGATATATGTCCTCCTGTGACCTCTTATCTCAGCCTCATCTCTTACGCCGCCCAGAGACATCCTGACAAATTCTCTGCCGGTAGCTCTGGCTATAGACCTGGCGATCGAAGTTTTTCCGACACCCGGAGGGCCTACGAGGCAGATGATAGGGCCTTTGTTATTCTTGGTGAGATGCTGTACAGCGAGGTTCTCAAGTATACGTTCCTTGACTTTCTCAAGTCCGTAATGATCCTCGTTGAGTATCTTCTCAGCTCTCT
>SVCR01000253.1 GCA_015058265.1 Clostridiales bacterium | reverse complement strand
CCTGGACTTTGACAGCGCCGGGAACAGAAAGCTTCCTGTTACTATCGATCTCAGAATAGTTGATAACAGCCTCGTCCTGCACGTGGAGACGCCTTCAGGACAGACGGCAGAATGCTGGAGAGACCTTCCTGGATCGCTCAAGGCAGGAGAGGGAACTCTGGACAGATTCATCAAAGCGCTGGGGAAGACGGGAAGTACGCCTTTTGCCGCAAGTGAGATAAATATCGCGGACGAAGTGAAAGACCTCAGCATGAAGGTGTCTGAGATCAACGAGATGCGAAGGACTGTTCTGGAAGATCTGAAGAATGAGATCCTGAATGGGTCAAAGCATGAGCCGTCGCCATATTTCGCTGCGGAAGAAGCCATGAAGGAGTCGGGAATGATCAGCGTTCCAGATGCTGAAGAAAGCGAAGCTGACGCGCAGGTAAGTGAAGCCGATGCAGCAGTCGGCGAAGCAGGCGGAGACGCTGCTATCGCTGAAGAAGTCGGCGATGTAGTACATGTCGGCGGTGAAGTTTCTCAGGATTCCGCGAGCGCAGATGCCGAGGCAAAGGCTGATTCTCAAGATGAGTTCTGGGAAACGAAGATAAAGGAAAAGCAGACGGGTACTATCGAGCTGTACTTCCTTGACTGGAATGACTTTGCGGGATTCCGCGCGGGGCCTGAGGTGGCAAAGCTCCTGTCTGAGCATAACCTTACGATAACTGCTCTCATCCCACTTATCGACGTTATCAGAAACGCCGAGAAGCTGACGAGAGTCAAGTTCAAGCCATACATTTCAGCGATCAGTAAAGGAAAGGAAGATGCTTTCCTGAACAATCACTTTGACGCGGTACAGGCTGTTGTAAAGCAGACGGGCGCGTACGTTGGCAATCTCGACTGGATAACTCCTCTTGTGAAGAGGGGAATGAGAGTTTTTGCTGACTATGGCCTTAATGTGTATAACAGCGAAACGCCAAAGGCGCTTTCCGAGCTCGGCGTGAGCGGATATCAGCTGAGCCTTGAGTGCGAGGATGAAGATTCGGGCGCATATCCGCTGATGACACTGGAGCATGCTCCTGACGGAGCGGTATTGAAAGACCCATCCGGGACAGAGTATCTGATAAAGAGACGTGACTTTTCATCACAGGTGATCTTGAGACCGAAGTACGCAGACGAGAAACAGCTTGAAAGAGAGTTCAGAGCTGCGGTAAGAAAACTTGCCGATACTGGAGCGTCATCTGTAAGAATATATATATAGGAGCAGAAATGGAACTTGGAGTAAGCTTGATGATATGGGCCGGTATATTGCTGATGCTGCTCAACATCATAGGTTATATCAGGTACGAGAGATATGTGATAAAGCAGGGAATATGGGGGACTCATCATGAGGTCCTCTATATTCCCATTATTCTTCTTATACTGTTTTTCCTGGGATACATTGGAGTGGAGCTCTTCGGGAAGCCGGACATACTGATCGCATCGATACTGTTCGGTGGCAGCGTGTTCGTTCTCGCGATGCTTGGACTTTTATGGTCCGTTACAAAGAGGATACAGGAAAACGACAGGCTGAAAGTCGAGCTCGATGCCGCAGAGAAGGCGAGTCAATCGAAGACGGTGTTCCTCTCGAGCATGTCACACGACATAAGAACGCCATTAAATGCCATAATCGGATATGCGAATCTTTCAAAGGGACAGGACATAACTGAGGATGAGCTCAGATCTTTCATGACGGGAATAGAGAACTCTGCGAGACAGCTGCAGGAACTGATAGATGATGTTCTTGAAATGAGCAGGATCGAGAGCGGGAAGATCGTGCTGGATAAATCGCCGGAGGATCTAAATGCTATCGCTTCAGATATACGTGATATCTTCAAGATACAGATGCAGGAAAAGAAGATGGAGTTTTCCGTGGACCTTAAGGATATCGAGCACAGGTATGTGATGTGCGACAGAGCGCTTGTTGAGCGTGTCCTGATGAACCTCGTGAGCAACTCATATAAATACACCAAAGAGGGCGGAAGAGTCAAGGTCGAGATCAGAGAGGAAGTAAGCTCGGGAGAGGGTTCCAATACCTATGTTCTGACTGTGAGCGATAACGGGATCGGCATGACCAGAGAGTTCGCTGACAAAGTCTTCGAGGCGTTTGAGAGAGAACAGACTTCCACAGTGAGCGGCATTCAGGGAACAGGCCTTGGGATGGCGATCACAAAGAATATAGTGGAGATAATGAACGGCGATATCGCTTTGATAACATCACCGGGGCAGGGCACAGAGATAAGTGTCACGCTGGACCTCGAGCCGTGTGAAAGGAACGAAGTCGATTCGGTGGGCCATGCGGATGACAGGGACAGAATAGACTTCTCCGGAATGAAGGTGCTTCTTGTTGACGATGTGGAAGTAAACCGCGAGATAGCGTCGATGCTTCTCGAGAATATGGGCTTTGTGGTAGATACGGCAGTGGACGGAAAACAGGCTTACGAGCGGATAGCAGAGTCTCGTCCGGGGGATTATGATCTCGTGCTGATGGATGTGCAGATGCCGGTCATGAATGGCTATGAGGCGTCGAGGAAGATAAGGGCGATAGAGGACCCGTATCTCTCAGGCATACCGATCATCGCGCTTACTGCCAACGCGTTTGAAGAGGATGTTAACCATGCCGCGGAAGCGGGAATGAATGGACATATAGCAAAACCTATAGATCCTGATCAGATGATGAACAAGCTGAATGAGATCGTAGGACAGAAATAAATATAGATAGAGAAGGAAATAAAAAACCATGCCGGCGGGTAGAGCCTGATATGCTACCTCCTAGGTAGACAGTTGAAAAAATCAACTATCTATCCAGGAGGTATTTTTATGCAAAGATTTACAAAAGAGGAGAAACTCTGGGCAATAAATCAACGGCTTAAGAGGAAGCGATCTCTTTGTTCAATTGCTTCGCAACTAAAAACAAATGAGAAAGTAGTTGCTATTTGGTTGGATCAGTATGAGATGTTTGGTGTTGGAGCATTTGAATGCGAACACAATACACATTACTCAGAACAATTAAAATATGATGCAGTACAGTTCTATCTGAATGGCAAAGGGTCTTTGCAGGATACCTGCGTAAAATACAAAATACGTTCCAACAGGCAGTTGCGCAACTGGATTTCGCGGTATAATAGTCATGGGATAAAAGCCTCACCAGGCATGCCGGGAGGAGTGATCAACATGACTAAAGGACGAAAGACTACGTTCGATGAACGCATATCGATTGTTGAAGAATGCATCAGAAACAATTCCAACTATGCTGAGACAGCAAAAAAGTATGACCTGTCATATACCCAGGTGTATATGTTGGTG
>SVCR01000252.1 GCA_015058265.1 Clostridiales bacterium | reverse complement strand
CCCTGACCGCATCCAGATCCACATCAACGATACACATCCAACAATGTGCATCCCTGAGCTCATGAGAATACTCATGGATGAGGAGGGCCTCGAGTGGAATGAAGCATGGATTATCACAAAGAAGACAGTGTCGTTCACAAACCACACTGTGCTTCCTGAAGCTCTCGAAAAGTGGCAGATAGATCACTTCCAGCAGCTCCTGCCTAGAATTTACATGATCATAGATGAGATCAACAGACGCTGGCAGGCAAGCCTTCCGCTTGAATCTGACGACTGGCATTCAATCAGCCGCGGCACTTCGCCTCTGTGGGACAACGAGGTAAAGATGGCAAATCTCTCGGTAATCGGAAGCCATTCGGTCAACGGTGTATCGGCTCTTCACAGCGACATTCTCACCAAGACTGTATTCAAGAAGTTCTATGAGCTTCAGCCTCAGAAGTTCAACAACAAAACCAACGGAATCAGCCACCGCAGGTTCATGATGCAGGCAAATCCGGGTCTTGCCCATCTGATCGATGAAAGCATCGGAACTGACTGGCAGACGGATTTCGAAGAAATCAAGAAACTCGAGAAATTCGCGCAGGACAGCGCGTTCCTTGACGAGCTCATGAAGGTGAAGAGGCAGAACAAGCTGAGACTCGCGAAATACATCGGCGACCGCATGGAAATCGAAGTTGATCCGGACTCTGTATTCGATGTTCAGGTAAAGAGAATACACGCATACAAGAGGCAGCTCCTTAACGGATTCAAGATCCTCGATCTGTATAACAGACTCAAGGAGAATCCTGATCTGCCTATAAACAACTACACATTCATTTTCGCAGGCAAGGCTGCACAGGGCTACGCGTTTGCGAAGGAAGTCATAAAATTCCTCAACAGTCTGGCTGACATGGTCAACTCCGACCCTGTAGTCAGTAAGAGGATCAAGGTCATATTCATTGAGAACTTCTGCGTATCCAATGCTCAGATCATTTACCCTGCAGCAGACATAAGCGAGCAGATCTCGACTGCCGGCAAGGAAGCGAGCGGCACCGGAAACATGAAGTTCATGATGAACGGAGCAGTCACGCTCGGCACCATGGACGGAGCCAATGTTGAGATCAGTCAGCTTGCGGGGCCGGACAACATCTGCATCTTCGGGTATTCGTCAGAAGAAACCGACAGCTACTACAGGCACGGCGGCTACTTTTCACAGTATGTGGTAAGTGAGGATCCGAGGCTTCAGCGCATGACTGAACAGCTTATTGACGGAACATTCAGCCGCAGTGACTACAACTTCTGGGGAATCCATGATGCTCTGTTCAGGAGCAACGATGAGTATTTCGTTCTCGGAGACTTCGACTCTTATGTCAAGGCGTGGGAGGACATGGACAAAATATATTCGGACAAGGAGAAATGGGCACGCATGTCGCTGGCCAATATCGCCAACTCCGCATTCTTCTCCAGTGACCGAACCATAGCAGAGTACGCAAAGGATATCTGGAATATATAGTTTTTTAAGTATTTGACTGGAGGCTGATCAAATGAAAAAGAAGAAAATGTTAGCTATGCTCCTGGCCGGCGGGCAGGGCAGCAGGCTGTATGACCTGACTACCAGCATTGCCAAACCGGCTGTATCATTCGGAGGCAAATATCGTATTATCGATTTTGGCCTCTCAAACTGTGTCAATTCCGGAATTGACACAGTGGGCATCCTTGTTCAGTACAAGCCGCTTGTCCTCAACAGGTACGTCGGAACCGGCGAATCCTGGGATATGGCTGTGGCAGACGGTGGTGTTCACATACTTCCTCCTTATGCCGGAGAGACCGGCGGAGAGTGGTACGAGGGTACAGCTGATGCTATTTATCACAACATCGATTTCATCGATATGTACAACCCTGAGAACGTGCTTATTCTCTCAGGAGACCACATCTACAAGATGGACTACAACCTGATGCTCGAGGAGCACATGGAAAAGAATGCCGACCTCACAGTATCGGTAATCGAGGTTCCATGGGAAGATGCCAGCAGATTCGGTATCATGACAGCTGATGAAGAGGGCAATATCGTTAAGTTCTCCGAGAAGCCGAAAGAACCGGACAGCAACCTCGCTTCAATGGGTATCTACATCTTCAAGTGGGATACTCTCCGCAAGGCTCTGCTCGAGGATCACAATAATGCTGATTCATCGCACGACTTCGGTAAGGACCTCATTCCAAAGCTCCTGAACGAAGGAAAGAAGCTTACAGTTTACAGATTTGCGGGATACTGGAGAGATGTCGGAACAGTACAGAGCTACTACGATGCTCAGATGGACCTGATGGACGATATCGAGAACATCAACGTCTTCACAGGCGACATGAAAGTATTCTCGAACTCCAATATGTATCCGCCTCAGTATATCGGACGTGAAGCGAACATTCATAACTCGCTCATCTGCAACGGATGCACGGTATACGGAAGCGTAAACCACTCGATCCTCGGATCCGGCGCTGTTGTAAGCGCAGGCTCGGTAATCGAAGATTCCGTAGTGCTTCCAAACGCATGGATAGGCCGCAACTGCCGTATTTCAAAGACCATCATCAATGAAGGCGTTGTCGTAGAGGACAACTCGGTGATCGGCGATCCTGACGGCGAAGTTCAGGTTTACGGCAAGACCATTCTGTCGATATAAGGAAAGGGGGATACAGGAAAATGAAAACAATCGGACTTATTTCCGCAAATTACGGCAGCTCCGAATTCGGCGCTCTGCTTGATAACAGGACCCTGGCATCGCTCCCTTACGGAGGCAGATACAGGCTCATAGACTTTGCGCTGTCAAACATGGCAAATGCGGGCATCACCACAGTCGGCGTCATAGCCCCTGCGGACTCGGGCTCTCTGATAGATCATATCGGAGTTGGTAATCCGTGGTCACTTGCCCGTAAAAGAGGCGGACTCTTTGTAATGCCGGGTTCGGTATACGGCATGCAGAAGTCAGGCAGCAGATTCCTCATGAGAGACCTGCTCAAGTGCGACAGATTCTTCTACAAAGATGACGCCGATTACGTGATAATGTCGGGCAGTACTGATGTCTGCAATATGGACTTCGGACCTTTCATTAAGGCTCATGCAGAATCCGGAAAGCCTATCACAATGATGTACAAGAAAGTCCCAAGAGGCGAGGAGTTCCATGGATATTTCCTCGACATCAACGAATACGGTGATGTGGCTGCTATCCACAACGAGAGCTTCGGCTGGTCCAATTACTTCGCAGACTGCTTCATTATCAACAGAACGTATCTGATCGACTTCCTGGGATGGTACAAAGCACTCGAATACATGGATATGATAGAACTGATCCGTGATAACAAGGACAGCATGG
>SVCR01000014.1 GCA_015058265.1 Clostridiales bacterium | reverse complement strand
TACCAGCTGCCTCACGTATATTTTATACTCCGCCGAAGCCGGAACTTCAAACTGTAAATATCGCATAATTTGTAAGAAAAGCGCCACTGCAGGCACTTTGCCCGTCAGCCGCGCTCTATCTTC
Organism: Clostridiales bacterium; assembly: GCA_015058265.1. The sequence goes on along the minus strand of SVCR01000014.1, from coordinate 14,779 downwards.
TATGTCAGTCCGCAGAATGCGGAATGTCAGTCACTGTAAACCGTGTCACAGTATATACATCTGTACTTGCCGGTCGCTCTGTCCGCAAGTCTGAATCTGTGCTCGATGCCCTCCTCTGCCGACGTGATGCACCTCGGGTTGCGGCATCTGATAACATCAGTCAGCAGTTCAGGCAGCTCAAGATGGATCTTCTCCAGCAGTTTTCTGTCCCTGATCCTGTTGACCGTGATATTGGCATCCAGATATCCCAGCGTATTGCAGTCGATAGGGATATCTCCGTCTATCTTGATGATATCCTTCTTGCCGTATTTAGTGCTGTCTGCCCGCTGGATTATCGCTACCGTGCAGTCTGCTTTGTCGAGTTTGAGGAAATTATAGATCTCAAGCCCCTTGCCTGCCTGTATATGATCCAGAACGTATCCTGTGTTAACTCCGTCAATATTCATCGCGTCCCTCCTACTTGATACCCAGCAGATACAGTATAAGTGCCATCCTTATGTACTTGCCCATAAGAGCCTGATAGAAATAGCAGGCTCTCGGATCTTCATCGACATCCTTGGCTATCTCATTGACCCTCGGCAGCGGATGCAGGATCGCAAGATCTTCCTTGGCCGGCTCCAGCATGTCGCGCGTCAGGATAAAGCTGTCCTTCAGTCTGATGTAGTCCTCCTCGTTGAAGAATCTCTCCCTCTGAACTCTGGTCATGTACAGTATGTCGAGCTCAGGTATCGCTTCCTCCAGAGATCTCACTTCTTTCCACTCAGCACCGGCCTTATCGAGGGTCTCCTTGATATAGTCAGGCATCTCGAGCTCTTCCGGTGAGATCAGCACATACTTGATGTCATCATATCTGAGCAAAGCGTTGATCAGAGAGTGGACAGTCCTGCCGAACTTAAGGTCTCCGCACATACCTATCGTATAGCCGCCGAGACGGCCTTTCTTGCGATGGATAGTCATGAGGTCGGTCAAAGTCTGTGTAGGATGGAAGTGTCCGCCGTCTCCCGCGTTGATCACCGGCACCCTTGCGTACTGGGCTCCGATGTAAGGAGCTCCCTCCTTAGGATGTCTCATCGCGATTATGTCAGCGTAGCAGCTCGCCATGATCACAGTATCCGAAACACTCTCGCCTTTAGATGTCGAACTGGAAGCTGCCTGGTCAAAGCCAAGTACATTGCCTCCCAGCTCCATCATCGCGGCAGTGAACGAAAGTCTCGTCCTGGTGCTTGGCTCGAAAAACAGTGTCGCAAGCTTCTTGTGAGCACATATGTCCTGATAAGCTGTCGGATTCTCTATGATATCATCCGCGACCTCGATCAGATGATCGATCTCCTCAGCTGACAGATCGGTTATATTGATTAGATTCCTGAGATCTTCCATTGCTGTCTCCTCCCCTTTTCCGAAAAAACTCCGGCCGTAGTACCGGATTCCGGTCTCCTTAATTATATACAGACAGGCCGGCTTTTCACAACTACACCTTGCCCTGTTTTTCGTCTCCGGACCGGTAACAAATGCAGGAGGCATCAGCCGACCGTTTCTGTTATCTGAAGCTCTTGACCCAGTTCAGAAGAGAATCACGGTATACATTCTCCGTTACATCCTGCTTCATCCTGTCTGTAACCGGACCGTTAGCCGCCATCTTGGCGAGTATCTCCGCCTGGAGCTCCTCGACAGACATCTCTTCATAAGGTTTATTCGGATCCTCTGCTCTGCGCGGTTCGCTGAACTCGCGGACCGCACTCTGTTCATCATTATGTTTCTCGTCAGCGACCCTGTGTTCCAGAGGCTCATATGCTGCAGTCCTTGTCTCCGGGATCCATATCTCACCGGAGCATGGCGGAACGCAGACCGAAAGCTTGCCGTCCACTGCCTGAGCTTCACCGCCGAACAGCGCCCCGTGGTATCTGCCCTCTGCCGGCAGATCGAACCACGCTTCACCATCGCCGTTATTCACGCAGATGATCACATCTCCCCTGCAGAAAGCGTACTTCTCAGTTGTAAGCTGCAGCTCCCTGTAGTCTCCATAGCTGAGCATCTTCTCTTCCTGCCTGATCCTGCCGAGAGCACGGATCAGCTCTACACATGCATTGTCCTGCATTTCTTCAAGATGCAGCTCCGGACGCAGCGAGTGATCCGAATATTTCTCTTTCTTTCCTTCTATACCGTATTCGGAGCCGTAATAGATAGATGGCAGTCCCGGCAAGGTATAGAGCAAAATGTGTACAGGAGTGAAATGAGCCTTGTTGCGGAGCTTGGTGTATATCCTCTCCACGTCATGGTTGTCGACGAAGTTATACAGCCTTATGTCTCTCAGCCCCATGTCTTCCTGCCTCTTCACGGTATGCGCGATCTCGAAATAGTTGTGATCATTATGCGCGCTGAAGAGAGCTTTGTGCAGATGATAGTTGGTCACTGAATGGAGCGTTCCCTCATTGGCCCATCTTCCGTATTCTCCGTGGATGACCTCGCCCATCAGCCAGAAATCCTCTTTTACGGTATCTGCAAGACCGCGAAGAGCGCGCATGAAGTCGAAATCCAGAACATCCGCAGCATCCAGCCTGAGCCCATCGATGTCGAATTCGCTGACCCAGAATCTCACCGTATCCAGCAGATAATCTCTTACCTCGGGATCACGCTGATTGAGTCTCGCGAGAAGATTGTACCCGCCCCAGTTGTCGTATGAGAATCCGTCATTGTATTCATTGTTGCCGTAGAAATTCAGACCTGAATACCAGTTCCGGTATCTCGAGTTCTCTCTGTTCGCCTGAATATCCTTGAAAGCGAAGAAGTCTCTCCCCGTATGATTGAAGACGCCGTCAAGGATCACCCTGATGCCGCTCTCATGACACAGCTGCACGAACCGTCTGAGATCATCATTAGTTCCCAGTCTGTTATCTACCGTGCGGTAATCTGTCGTTTCGTATCCGTGTCCTACTGACTTGAACAGCGGTCCTATATATAAAGCATTACATCCGATATCTTTAATATGACCGATCCACGGGATCAGTCCCTCGAGCCTGTGGACAGGCTCACTGTAGTCATTCTGCTCAGGCGCTCCTGTCAGCCCGAGCGGATAAATATGATAAAAAACAGCTTCGTTATACCAACTCATTTGCACCTCATCTAATGTTACTTTCCTGTATGATTGATCATCGAGGCAAAATATCCTGCCCCGAATCCGTTATCTATGTTTACAACAGCCACGCCGCTCGCGCATGAATTGAGCATCGAGAGAAGCGCCGACAGTCCGCCGAAGGACGCGCCGTATCCTACGCTGGTCGGAACAGCGATGACCGGGCAATCCGCCAGTCCTCCTACCACACTGGCAAGAGCCCCTTCCATTCCCGCGACAGCTATAATTACAGACGCTTTCATGATCTGCTCTTTGTTCGCAAGCAGTCTGTGGATGCCCGCAACTCCGACATCATATAACCTTACGACTTCATTGCCCAGAAACTCCGCTGTTATAGCTGCCTCTTCCGCGACAGGGATATCACTGGTCCCTCCGGTCGCTATAACTACTGCTCCGTTACCATCGGGTCTGTGATCGTCAAAAGCTTTCTCGCCGGCTATCGCGAGTCTTGCTGCTTCAAAGTAATTGATCTTGTGGGTCTCTGCGACCTTCTCCGCTTTCTCCGGATCGAGTCTTGTTATAAGGATCCTGCTTCTGCCATGGTCAATCATCGAGCTGATGATGCCCGTTATCTGATCTGCGGTCTTTCCCTCACCATAAATGACCTCATCCGTACCCTGACGGATGCCGCGGTGATGATCGATCCTTGCATACCCGATATCTTCGAAAGGCTCAGTCTTAAGCTTCAGCAATCCTTCTTCTACGCTTATCTCGCCGGAAGCTACGCCCTCCAATATTTTTCTTGTATCACTCATTTGATGAACTCCCAATACTTCGTATTCCTATAAAAAGCCGTTTCCGTGACGGTCTTTAAGAATGATAAAGGTTATTGAACCAAGTGTCAAATCTCATCTAAGCATCCGGCAAAACTCGCTATGCAGACAACAAAACTAAAGAAGCAGCCGTAGCTCTTTTGCTCACGCGCTGCTTCTAATTGAACTGACTATCGCTATCGCTTTCGTGATCTCACGATATTCGAGCGGTTCATTATTTGCCGATATGCCCTTCCAGTACCTCTGTCATCAGTTCCCTCTGATATACGTCAGTCAGAACTCCAAGGAACTGAACATCTCCCTCCGGAAGCGGCTTATCCTCTGCCTTCAGATTTTCAGGCTTAGTGACACGGATATTGTCACCGTATGGCTCCGTACTGATCAGATTACCTTCTTCATCATAATAGTCAAACAGGAACTCGATAGAATCACCGGTATTAAATGACTGCATGCCCTTACTCATGAAGGCAAACTCATCTTCAACAAAATCATAACCAGTCACATGCCCTGTAACGGCGTCTTCATCGCCCTTTACCGGATCCCATTCAATATGGACTATGATCTCGTCTTCTCCGTTCAGCAATGCCTTGGTGTCTCCGGAGAATACGGTTCCTTCTTCAGTCTCTCTCGGTGTCTTGGCATCATAGTATACCAGACGACCGTTTATGTGGATCCACATATCATCCATGTCGACCATAGGATGACCATCAGCATCATTATCACCGACATGATCATAGCCGAGGAATCTCAGACTGCCGTCCTCAGTTTTCTGATATACAGCAGTTCTGCAATCCGCGATGATGCCCCAAGTCTTTTCAGGGAGCTGCACCTGCCATCCGTTTCCGGTATCCTTAACAGGGATGTCTACAAGATCCGCGGTAGGCTCATAATTCTCAAAGCCTTCTTTATACCATTCATCGGTCGTATGATCTCTGAATGAAAATTCCTCAATGAAGGTGCCGAAGCGGTTGTCTTTCACTTCCTCCATCTTCTTCTCGTGCTCTGCCTTCTTCTGTACGGCAATGATACTGAAGATATCATCGAACAGCCTGATCTGACGCTTGAGGCCGAGATTCTTGAGTTCAGCATTGGTATCAGTGTAGAGCCCTATCGTCTTATAAGGCAAAGCGAGAGCCATACCGTTGATTCCTTCTGCGGAGTCTCTGTTTCTGAAGATGACACTGGCCTTGATGGCGTCGACTGCCTCTTTTCTCTCCGCTTCACTGCAGATAGAATTATTAAGATCAGTATCATTCAGCTTGTTGATGAAGTCTATCAGATCGATCTGCAGATCCTCAACGAATGAATATGAGTTCATCGCCGCAAGTCCGAGCTCTGCAAAATCCTGAGGATCCTCTTTAATTGCCGCATCAGCCTTCTTGAAGATCCTGCTGACTTTCTTGTATGCAGGAGCCACTCTGGTCAGATCGACGAAAGACAGAGTTGACGCTGACTGTACATTACCGTCATTGATCGCCCTATTGAACTGATCGTACGCAGAAACCATGTCTTTTCCGAATTCTTCAGAACTCATTCCCGGATCCTGTGCGAGCTTGCCGAATGCAGAGGTGTAGTACCATCCGAATCCGCCTTCTGTCTCTTCCGATGCAAGGAAGTAATCAGCACAAGGCTCCAGAGCTTTGGCTATTTCTATATCCTGCATGAGGCAGGCATCGAATCCGATCACATCGAACTTCACGCCGGATTCCTTTGCCGCTTCCGCGACCTCGGATACACTGAGACCTTGTCTGTCGTCGGCATCTGTTCTGTGTGCAAGCTGATCGACGCCGTATCCGTACGGAACTCCGCCGCCGTGATCCCACAGAGCCAGCATATATCTGTCAGCAGGATAGTTTTTCGCAGTCCACTTGATGAATTCGGTCAGCTCAGACGGACTCTCCATGGTCTCAAGGTCGAGATCCATAGCTTTCTCCACATTGCCGCCCTTGACAGTATATCTGCCGTATCCTTTCTCGGTTATGCCCGGGGTGAACCATCTCCTTGATCCGCCGGCCTCAAGAACGAAGGTCAGCGCATCGCCTTTCTTCGTAGCATCCTGCATCATACGGATATTTGCAGATGCACAGCCGATCCTGTCCTCAAGATCCGCGCCTATGACGTATTCCATCACAACAACGCTCTTGTCCCCGGAATGATCAGGGAAGAATTTATCCCTGCTCACAGGCATATCCGCAAGCGAAGCTGCCGCGTCACCCATCGTTTCCTCTCTTGTGACGCAATTACCATCAGCCTCTATGTCCTTGCTGTCCTTGTATACGTCATTCAGTATCATATTGGCGAGAGGTCTCGGCGGATATGTCTGTATAGTTACGAAGCCGACACCGGCTACGAGTGCGATAAGCTCGACTACCGAAACAAGGGTGAAGGTCAGCTTACGCATCCCATTGAGAAATCTGCCGAAACTTCTTTCCTGTTTGAATTGCAAAGGATGATACTGGCTCTTGCCGAGTCCGAGGATCAGCAGGAACAGTGTCGGCACCAGTGTAAGCAGGATCGTGTAAGGTATACCGTGCCCAAAGCTCTTTGACAGGCGGAAGAAGAGCCTGACAAGGAACAACCAATATACCACTTGCGCTACTATCATGAACATCTGACCGGTTCCCTGATCAGTGCCAAGATAGTATGCCGCCGCAGTCATGACTGCAGCTATTGAGAATGGTCTCCAGAAGGTTCGTATCTTCCGGAACAGTACAGTTGACAGTTCATGCTCAGCAATGAACGGAACCAGAGCGGTCCACACTCTGAGGCCCATTTTTCTGAGGACGAAGAAATAGGCTATAGACTGCATGACCCATGGTATCAGCCAATACTTTGGTTCATTGAGCAAATACTCAGTCCACATATATATTCTCCTTTCATATTGACGACTACCTGACTTTCACTTTCTTAACTGCTGACCACTTTGAGACATATTTGACGCCATTCTTTATCACATATGTATGTGCGCGAACATAATATGTCTTTCCGGATTTCAGACTCTTGACCTTCAAGCTGACTTTTTTCTTGCCTGTCTTCTTGAATTTATAAGCCTTTGAGAAATCTGCCTTTGTACTGTATTCGATCTCGATCCCCTTCACTGCCTTCTGCTGTTTAGCGCTCAGCTTTTTCCATTTTGCAGTGAAGCTCTTCTTAGCCTTCTTCGGTGCTTTGATCTTCACTTTAGGGAGCTTAGTATCGACGTAGGCATTTCCGTTGGCAGCGTATTCAGCAGCCTTCTTCTCTGCCGCCTTGACTGCTTTCTCAGCATCTGTCAATTTCTTGAGCGTGCTCTCGCTTACCAGCGCTTTCTGTGCATCTGTAAGCGCATCATAAGCTTTCCGTGCAGCAGTGACTGCTGCCTTGTCTTTGACAGTCGGGCTTGCAGGCAGGGCTGCTATTGCATTCGCAGCTTTCTTAGCGGCTGACTTATCTGCTGCTTCTTTCTCTGCTGCTGCAAGTGCTCCCTCTGCATCCTCCAGCTTCTTAACAGATTCTTCTGAGATCAGTGCCTTCTGATCATCTGACAGCTTATCATATGCAGCGCGGGCAGCTTTTATAACAGCTTTATCCTGCAGTCCTGCCGATTCAGGGATGTTCTCCATGATTCCGGTAACTGCGTCTGCTACCTCCTGATCACCGGCTTCTGCCTCTATTGCCGCAAGTGCTCCTTCTGCATCCTCCAGCTTCTTAAGAGCTTCCTCGCTGATCAGTGCTTTCTGATCATCTGTCAGATCCTGATATGCCGCATTTGCGATCTCTATAACAGCCATGTTGTCGAGTGATACCTCATCAGGAATACCTGCGATCATCTCAGCAACTTCATTCGCTGCTGCCTGATTGATCACTTCCGGATCTATCGGAAGAACTTTAGTAACAGTCTGTTTAGCAAAATCCTTATTTTCAAACTCTGCTTCGAATGTAACATATCCTTCATCTGTAAGTGTAGGCTCGACCCGTTCCGTCTCAACCGCTACTGCAGTTTCAGTTTCCGGATGGTCTGCGTTAGCGCATTCTCTTCTTGCAGTACATGTGCTGAGATCATCTGACCATGTATATGTCACTTCGCCCCAGTTATGCATGTATTTATCGAGCTTGGCAGCAGCCTCATTGTATGCTGCTTTGGCTTGGGCTTCGCTGTTCGCTTCAAAGATCTCAGTGCAGGCGCGTTCATAGATCGCCTCTGCATCATCATCTGTATAGCACAGGCTGTAGTAAATATCTGCAAGTGAGGTGAAGACTTTATTGATCTTCTCAGCGGTACTGTCATCGATAAGGGTTACAGTACTCCAATATGCTGTATATTCGTCTTCAACGACCGGGCAGATCCCGAAGGTACCTTCCGTCTGTACTTCAACGCGGAATGATCCGTCATCCTGCTTTACTATTGATGCCATGGCCGGATTGTCGAAATCATTGTCTATCTCATAACCTTTGATCTCAGGCAGATCCATGTTCTCGAGATCTTCCTTGCTGATCGTTTCATCGAACTGATCTGTATACTCAAGATAATCTGCCGGGTCAAGTTTCCATATTTCGGACAGAGTGCGCTCACTCATATCCATATCATAGAAGTTGACCATCACAGTCTTGACACGGCGGTTCTTGTATACCGTGATCTCAATATCATCGATCGGATCACTGTAAGCCGATGCTTTCTTGGTTGCAACATGTACTGTGTATGTTCCCGGTGTGCTGCAGATGAAAGCATTCTCAATGGTGTATTTTGTATCACCGTCTGTCACGGTCTTAGCTCCGATCGTGGCATCACCCGTTGTCTGTTCAAGGGTATACTTCATAGCCGGAGCGTCTTTCCAGGTACCGCCGAACTGTGTCGTAGCACCTACGTACTTATCGAGATCGACGATCACCGACTCGCTCTTTTCATTGATCGGCATCTTAGGCGGATCAGTAGTTGTGATGACCAGTCTAGGATCCTCAGTTATTTCCACGGTTATGTCATTGACATTATAACCCGGTACAGTCGCCCTTATAGTGTAAGTACCCGGTTCATATGCGTAGAAGGTATATCCTCCTCCGCTCTTGATCTCAGCACCGCTTGTCTTCTCCAGGATCCTGAAGCTTGCCTTAGGGGCCTCACCGGTCCATTCTCTGCCCCTCTGGTCATAGCAGCTGAGCAGGCCCTTGAGATTAGGGATTTCGATCTGGTCATTGACATTGTGCAGCATCAGATCGGACTTTCCGACCGGAGGTGTCTCAAGTTCAACGGTATCCAGCCAGCGCTCTTCTGATATAGTGAGTTTTACAACCGGAATAACGTATGAGAGAGCGTTGCCGTTCGCATCCTCCGCAGCAGCGGTCACTCTGTATGTTCCCGGTTCGGAAATTGACAGAATTCCGTTCTCATCTATTTCCGCGCCTTCAGTATCGTCGACCGAGAATGATACAGTCGGCAGCGGAGATTCCTCTGTTCCCTCCCATATCTCACCGAACTGGTCATAGTATTTGACAAAACTGTTAAGGTCAAACGCTAAGGACTGTGTCTTTTTCGTCAGCGCCAGATCATCCGCATCATAATCCGGAGCGGCAAAATCTATTTTCTTCAACGAAGCTTTCTCACCCGCAGTGATCTCGATCCAGTTTGAATTGATATGGACTCCGTCCTGCAGGCAGTACGCGCGAACTTTGTATGTTCCCGGTGTCGAGAATTCTGTATCGCCGCTTTCGTGGACACTGATCATACGCGAGTCATTATCCTCCCAGTAGATCGGTACATTCAAAAGCGTTTTATCATCGTTCTTAAGTACAGTAACATCCAGCTCTTTGTTCAGGTTGAGAGGCTGGTCATAAGCCCCCTTGTAGGTGCCGCTTACAGTGATGGAACCTACGTCAGCAGTATCGCTTTTAACATTCAACCCGATCATAGGTGTTTCTACTGCTGCGAGCTCATCAGAAGACATGTATCCGTCCGGATATGTTGCTCTGTCATTCATTGTTGTGTAAGTCGAGATCTTCACATCCTCATCCACCTTCCATTTCAGGTGATATGACTTACTGTCGGTCGTCTGATCGGAGGATATTTCGACCCACTGACTTCCGGTCTGCTGGTCGGTGCAAAGCGTAAGCCTCTTGTCCGCAGTTGTTTCTCTGAGGATCCCGTCTACTTCCGTCTCTGTTGCTCCTGTCGCATCTGCTTTGCTTAAAGCCCATTCTCCCCATTTCGAATCAAAGCCATAGAATACAACATTGTCGCTGTCGTATCCTTCCAGCTCAACACTGTCGAGATACAGCTTCTCGCCTTTGCGCATCTCATAATTCTTGCTGCCCTTGACAACATCTACGCTGTCAAGGTTATAGTACGGAACAAGATTCTCAACAGTAGACGACATGCTCTTGCGGTCTCTGTTAAGGATCCTTGCCGATTCCGCAAACAGGAGCTCATTCGAGATATCATCCAGTGTGCTCTTCCGGTTATTGTGATTAGGGATGTTGTGGGATGCTCTGTTGTCTTCTGCCAGAGCCTGAGCAATGGAGCTCCAGTTGATCTTGGAGTTGTAGCTGAATGAACTCTTATCACACCAGCTCCTGTATCTGCCCTTGGTCTTGTCATATCCGTCTGTATCCCTGTTGACTACAGCTCTGTTATACAGACTTGACAAAGCGTTGCATCCGTTGAGTTCGAAGGCATCCGACCCGTCGAATATAACGCTCATCCATTCCTTGTCATACCGGCTGTCTGAGATCAGACCGCCCCATCCGTTGTAGTAGTCGCCGCTCATGGCGAAAACAGCGATCTTGTAGTTGAGGACGAACGGCTGCTGGTAGTTCTCTGTCGCCTGTGATGTCTCACTGGTCTGATTGATCTGTGCCGCAGTATGTCCCGGCAGAACGACTTCCTGGCTTACCGAACGACTCTGCTGCTTTGCCTTGGTCTCTGTATTGCCCTTCATGGTGTTCCAGAGTTCATGGAAATTCTGCTGGAAATGCAGTGTAACAGCAGGGAACATCCACTCACTGCTTCCGTTACCGCCGATATTCCAGTCCATACCTATTTCCTGTTCCATTCCCCACTCAAAACTCTCTTCAGTGGTAGAACTCAGTTCCTCGCTCTCCTCTGTGGTCATGCTGACGCCGGTCGAGCTTTCCTGAGACGACTTGTTCTGAAGGTAGTAGTGTACTGTCTGGGAGTTGCTGCTGTAAGTTGCACCCGTGGTATCTGCCTCGGCAGCTGCCTGGATAGGGTCTTCAGTCCGTGAATACTCCTGTGCAGCATGTATATACGACATATCTGATGCCGCGAGCGGTGTCACGTCAAAATCATAGGCTGCAAGTCCGAAGCATACATAATCATAGTCTCCGGAAGATCCCGCCCTGTTGACACATGTAACGATGCTGGCATATCCTGACTTGGTCTTATCATCAGAAATATCCGGCAGTCTGTATTTGTTGTCGCTCTTATCTTTCGAATTGCCGAGGAAATCATCGACAGTCAGATCGTCATCGTCAGCACAGGCGCGTAAGCTCTTGCCCATCAATGTTCTGGCGTCACTCAGATTGTTGATACCGTAAACGCCTGAATATACGACCTCGTCCCAGTTGGTCTCACCTTTCAATATGCTGAACTCTGCCTGCTCTGATTTAGCTTTGCCGCTCTTTGACGGCGGATTGCCGAGAGTAGACGCCAGGTCGTCCAGGGACCAGTTGTAGTTGTGACCGCTTACACCGCTCCTTGTTTTAGAGAAATGGCGGTCAAAAGAATTGGCCGGACCCTTATCAGAGCTCATCATCCCGCTGCCTTCGATCGTCACCAGCTGGTTCGCCTGATCACGGAATATCCCCTCTGCTATTACTCCCCACCGAGGGAATATCTGAGTCTTGGCTATCCTCTCGATCGTAGGATAGTCAAGTTCGAGCGTAGGGGCTACAGCCGAACCATCAGCCTTCGTATTGATCGCAGGATCCCGGCTGATGTTATAGTAAGTATACGGTTTGATCGTGATATACTTGATCCCCGTCTTCTTGCCCGAAGCGTCTTTGTAATATTCAACGCTGTCGGCTTTCGGTTTGTTCTTCGTGCTTGCCGCACTGACCTCCATCGGAAAGGTGGTCACTGCCGTCATCAACGCAAGCATCAGGATCAGTGTCATTCTCGCTGCCCTTTTCATTTATCGTCCTTCCTTTCAAATCCCAATATGTTGAATCCAATACCCGATAATTTATTTTCCTTCTCCCTGTACGCCGCAAAGCAACGCAGCCAAGATCAGTTCTGTTTCCAATGCTCCAAAACTATGGATGCACCCATAAAATTATACCATATTGAATAAAGCAATAAAATAAAAACGACCCGGGTGGATCTAAACACCATTCCCGGATCTCATATATGTTATATCTTGGATCTGATCATCCGAGTTCATCTATGGCCGGATGATCATTTTGTTGCATTGTACATTGTTATGGACGCACGACCGGGGAGAGTCTTCATTTCGACCGGACTATAGCTTTCATCACCTCTCTGTATGCAACGAAGAGCACTCCTGCTACAGGCCATACTATCCAAGTGAATTCCCACCTCATGGTCACAAAGCTCCAGCCAAGATATACCGCGGTCGCGATCGCCCAGTATATGCCGTCGTACTTGCCGGCTTTTTTGTTGAGTCTGGTATAGTCCCCTTCTTCGAGCAATCTGTCATATCCGCCCTGTCTGATGCATGTCAGTACGATAAGCTTGACCCCGATCGCGACTGTGATCATCATTGCGCAAACACCGACAATAGGAAGCAGATCAGTATTGTTGGAATACTTCGTCATCCCCGCGACCAGCATCGGTACAGCGCCTATGATGCACATCATTATTCCTATAATGAGGAGTCTGCTGTGCTTCTCGGCATAATTGTCTCTGCGATCCTTCACCATTCCGCTGACACCATACTCTGTATCGATCGCTGTACTGTCGAGATACTCATACTTTTTGCCGCGCATGCCTTCTCTTATAAACATGCCTACAGCGACAGCTACTATTATTATAAGAGTCGCGGTCCCGCCTGCTTCGGCAAAAGCATTTTCGATGTTTATGAAGCCTGCTTCGGCAAGTCCTCCAAGAAGTATCAGTATAACAGGCGAAAGTATACACATCATCACTCCGGTGGATATCCTCGATGCAGCTCTCTCATTATTCCCGAGGAATGCAGAAGCCTCTTCCATAGATACACTTCTTACAGTTTCTTCGAGACCTCTGTCTACCGGTGCGGATTCTATAGGCTCTGCAGTTTCTATATCATCTCTGAGAAGGTAATCTGTGCTCACGCTGAAAAGTTCTGACAGCATGACTATCTTCTTCATATCAGGCACAGCCTGAGCGCCTTCCCACTTAGATACCGACTGTCTTGATACCCCCAGCTTGTCTGCGAGTTCTTCCTGTGACCAGCCGTTCTTCTTTCTGTTTTCTATTATCTTGTCTGCTAATATCATTTCTGTTCCTCCTGATCTGTGAGTTTTCCTCTTGCTTACAACCGTAATTTACAGTTTTTGCGGGTTGCACTCTACCAATCAGGCTTTTCAATCTGTCAACCGGCGGTTGCAACAGTGCATTTTTCCCTCCCCTATGAATGCAGATTATGATGCCACTTAAGTATTGCCATTGATATGATGATAACATATCCGCAGATGCTCAGAACATCCGGTATCTCGCTGAATGCTATCAACCCCCACAGCGACGTGAACAGGATATTCGTATAGTCATATACCGATATATCTTTGGCCGGCGCGTATGTATAAGCAGCTGTTATCGTCAGCTGCCCTCCCATCGCAGACATTCCCGCGCCGAGCAGTATGAGAAGCTGCAACCATGTCATCGGGCGGAAATCAAAGAGCATGAACGGCAGGCACACGATGCATGAGAACAGTGAGAACACCATTATTATGACAGGGCCCCGCTCTCCGCTGATGCCGAGCTTGCGCACATAAGTATATGCCGCTCCGGCTCCGAATCCGGACAGAAGCCCGGCGAAAGCGGGGATGCTCGCGATACCTGCTGTCGGCTTGATAACCAGCACAGCGCCGAGGAACGCGACCGCGACGATCGCCCATTCCTTCTTAGTAGCTTTTTCCTTGAGAATTATCGCTGACATTATGATCGCGAAGAACGGCGACATCTTGTTCAGCACGCTTGCGTATCTGAAGCGATTCCAATCATAGCACTTCCCATCATGAAAAAGCGACTTTATGTGTAAGATTCTACCACATAAAGCCGCTTAAATTATCTGAAGTCGTTCTCTTTAGATCCTATTTTTCAGTTGGATTATGAGTTGGCTCATAATCCCGCCTGATACTACTGCTTGAGATAGCCTCTCAGAGGTCCTCCCGGAAGGTTGGTCACATCCTTGATAGCCTCTGTGATGGTGACTACCTGAGGGTTGGTCCTTGCGACAGTCTCGTCGACTTCCTTCTTGATAGCCGCATTGTACTCAGGATGTGTGACGATGTAGAACTCATCGTTTTCAACAGCTCTGAATACTCTCTCGCCGAATCCCTCTATCGGATAACCTGTTCCGATAACGAAGGCAGCCGCCTGCTTGCCCTTTTCAAACATCTCACTCTGATAGTACGGATCATCTCCGTGAGCGTATCTTGCAGGACGATACTCATCAGCATGGTCGAAGTGAGTGCGTACGAAACCAGGACAGAATACACTCAGGTGGATGTCTGCGCCTGCTTCCTGCATCTCATACTCGATACACTCGGAAAGTGCTACGGCTGCGTTCTTGGTCGTGTAATAAGCGGCCATTCCCGTGCTGGTGATGAGACCGGCTACCGAGCAGGTGTTCATGATCTTGCAGTGTGTGCCCTGAGCCTTCATGATAGGAATCACCTGTCTCATGAAGTATACGTGTGACAGGAAGTTGGTGCGGATTATCCACTC
>SVCR01000251.1 GCA_015058265.1 Clostridiales bacterium | reverse complement strand
GAATAAACATACTTTGCCATAAATTATCTCCTTTATGTTTTATTTGATGGATCAGTGCTGAATTGCTCTGACCCTAGGTTAACTATGTCCTTATAACTAGAACCTTAGTCTTTCCTCAATGTAGTTTCTGACCTCGCCGATAGGAACTCTTACCTGTTCCATAGTATCTCTGTCGCGGATAGTTACCGAACCGTCCTCGGCAGTGTCAAAGTCAACGCAGATGCAGAACGGAGTTCCGATCTCATCTTCTCTTCTGTATCTCTTTCCGATAGATCCCGAAGCATCATACTCTACCATGAAGTACTTGCTCAGTTCTTCATATACAGGCAAAGCGACCTCTTCGAGTTTCTTGGAAAGCGGCAGGACTGCTGCTTTGTACGGAGCGAGTGCCGGATGGAGTCTCAGCACTGTCCTCACGTCCTCCTTACCCTTACCGTCTACGAGCTTCTCCTCATCATAAGCATCGATCAGGAACGCGAGCACGAGACGCTCAACACCTACTGAAGGCTCGATGCAATAAGGAACATATCTCTCATTAGTTTCAGGATCAAGATAGCTCATATCCTCGCCTGAATGGTTCTGGTGAGCCATCAGGTCATAATCAGTTCTGGAAGCTACGCCCCAGAGCTCGCCCCAGCCGAACGGGAAGAGATATTCGATATCCGTAGTAGCGTTGCTGTAATGCGAGAGCTCTTCAGGAGTATGATCTCTGAGTCTTGTATACTTCTCACTAAGTCCGAGTGACTTGAGGAAGTTCGCGCAGAAATCCTTCCAGTATGCGAACCAGTCAAGCTCCGTTCCCGGCTTGCAGAAGAACTCCAGCTCCATCTGCTCGAATTCTCTTACTCTGAAGATGAAGTTGCCCGGTGTGATCTCGTTACGGAACGACTTTCCGACCTGAGCGATACCGAACGGTATCTTCTTACGAGCAGTTCTCTGAACGTTCTTGAAGTTTACGAAAATGCCCTGAGCCGTTTCCGGTCTCATGTAGATCTCAGCCTTGGAGTCTTCTGTAACTCCCTGGAAAGTCTTGAACATGAGATTGAACTGTCTGATGCCTGTGAAATCCGACTTGCCGCATTCAGGACAGCATATACCCTTCTCGCTGATGAAAGCTTCCATCTCAGCATTGGTCCATCCGTCGACCAGCGGCTCCGAATCAGGATCCTGTTCCTTGAGGTAATCCTCGATGAGCTTGTCAGCTCTGTATCTTGTTTTACATGATCTGCAGTCGATCAGTGGGTCACTGAATCCGCCGACATGTCCGGATGCTACCCATGTCTGAGGGTTCATGAGGATAGCCGCGTCAAGTCCGACATTCAGTTTGGACTCACGAACGAATTTGCTCCTCCACGCATCCTTGATGTTGTTCTTGAACTCAACTCCCAGAGGGCCAAAGTCCCATGTATTGGCCAAGCCTCCGTAGATCTCCGAGCCCGGGAAGATGTATCCTCTGTTCTTGCACAGAGCGATGATCTTCTCCATAGTTACTGCTCTTTCGAATTCTGCTGCTCCTGACTTATCTACTGCCATATAATGTTCTCTCCTATTCCACGATTTCTTCTTCAGCGGCTTCATTAGCTGTATCTTCAGCCGCCTCAGCTGCCTCTTCTGCCTCTGCTGCCATATCAGTTGTTGCCTGATCTATTCTGTCAGAAGCATCCTTAGCAATACCCTTAGCAGTATCTGCTGCTTTCTTAGCGACCTTGTCGATAGTTTCTTTGACATCATCGATCTTGCCGCTCTTCTCGAGCTTGTCCCACAGCTCCATGACTTTGGCTGTGCCCTTGACAAAAGCTTCTCTTACGTCATCGAAGGTCTCGCTCTTCTCGAACTTGCCCCATGCTTCCTCGACCTTGGCAGAACCCTTGCCGCCGAATTCCTGCAGCTTGTCCGATGTGCTGTAAGCAAAGTCTTCGATCTTGTCCATCGCATCATCAAGTCCGTCGACTTCCTTAGCCTTACCGATAGCCTTGCCTGCTGCTTCCTTAGCCTTGTCATACATTCCGATAACAGAACCGTTGATGTCTATGACTTCGCCCTTATCATCAACGAACTCTATCGTGCACTGTGCTCCGAGTGCTGCGACGATACCGAGGATCGCTCCCCAAGGAACGAGGACAGCTCCGATAACACCGGCTGTGAGCGGGAAGTTAACAACTGTCTTGTCGCCTTTTCTTACGAGGATCCTGGTCACATTGCCTTTGTCGACGATCTTCTTCATCTTGTCGAATACAGGACTGTCTTTGAGGCTGCTGCCGTCAACTGATTCATAATCCTTGTTGAGTTTAGCTTCGATATCGATAATAGCGTCAACTACGCTGCCGTCTGCCTTCTCAAGCGCTTCCTTGGCCTCTGCGTATGTTGCTCCTGTTCTGTCTTTAACGAGTTCAATTTTCTCGAGGTTGATATCCATAATTTACCTCCATTTCTTTCATCTTACCCAGCACATTTACACCCAGGTATCTGTCTGTATACTCTGCAAGAATGCTGCCGATCATGTCCGAAACAGGTTTCTTCAGTTTGACTTTCTCGAACGTTGAAATCGATTTCGACATGAAAAATCTAAACACTTCAATTATATCGAAGGGCGGCTGATAAATCAATGCGTCGGGTTCTGTTTTCTCCCTTTTTGCACAGTCTTCACATATTATGCCGCCGGAGGATACTGAGAACTGTTTGAACGCTCTGCTTCCTTCCGGTCCGTATCCGAACTCTCCGACCGGTTTGCCGCAATTCACACAGCATCCCAGTTCAGGGGCAACGCCCAGCATTCGCAATGATCTTACGGTGAAAGCGTACAGCAGAGTTGTCGGATCGGTCGTAGTCCGCGAAACGGATTCCATGAATTCAAGTGCCAGATCAAAGAGACCCGGCGCAGGCTGTCCCTCCTGCAATATCCTGTCGAGGTATTCGATGAAAGCCGAAGCGACCGCGAACTTGTTCAGGTCCTCGCCTATGGAATAGTAGCTCTTCCTTACCGAAGCCGAATTGATGTTATAGGCCTCCCTGCCTCTGAAAAGATCATATTCCGCATGAGTAAAAGGCCTGAGCGCGAGCGCAGACCTGTTACGGCTTTTCTCATTGATCGAAGTGCCGGCTGATATCTTCCCGTACTGTCTGGTGAAGATCACGATCATCCGCCGGTTGCCGGCTATTTTCCTTTGTTTTAGAACAATACCCTCAGAATTGATCAGCATTCAGCTTACTCGTCTTTATAGCCCCAGCTGCGGATAGTCCGCTCTGAGTCTCTCCAGTTCTCTTTGACTTTGACCCACAGGCTCAGATACACCTTGCATCCGAGCAGATCTTCTATCTCTCTTCTTGCGGCTTTGCCTACGCCCTTGAGCTTGCTGCCGCCCTT
>SVCR01000250.1 GCA_015058265.1 Clostridiales bacterium | reverse complement strand
CGCTCAACGCCAAGAACCCTGATTGCATCTACTGGCTGAAGATCCCTGATACCGAGATCGAGTATCCGGTCATGTACCGCCCTGAAGATAAGGATTATTACCTGAATCGTGATTTCAATAAGAAATGGTCTGCAGCTGGAACACTGTACATGTCCGAGATATGTGATCCAATAGCCAGTGATAATCTGATCATTTACGGTCATCACATGCGTAACGGCACGATGTTCGCCCATCTGGAGGACTACAAGAGCGAGGACTTTTATAAAAAGCATAAGTTTATCGAGCTGGAGACCCTACATGGGCATGAGGATTACGAGATCATCGCAGCTTTTACCACGCCTGTTTATACCGGTAATGACTTTGAAAATTACAACTTCGCTGATGCGAAGAATGAAGCTGAATTCAACAATTATGTTCTTAACTGCAAAGATAAGTCTCTTTATACAGCCGGAGGCATGCCGGTGTACGGACAGCGCCTGCTGACATTATCCACCTGCGAGTACTCACAGAAGAACGGCCGCATGGTCATTGTAGCGGCGCAGATCGATAAGCGTAGCGGAGGTCAGATTCTGACATTACATCAGGACCAGGGATTAGATGGAGCCGATAGTCAGCGGGCAGATGTAACGTCGTCTGTGGAAGGAGATTCAGATGACCGATAAAGACAGAATGGAGCAGATGAATATAAGCTCGCAGCCGAGAGCAGAACCGGACACTGTGAGAAACGCAGAAACGGAAGCTATAGAAACTGCTATGGAGACCGGTAAACAGCGCCGGATCCACAGAAAAGAGCAGGATGCACTGCAGGGTGAAACAGGTTCTGCAGAATTAAGCAACAGTGGCGAACCGGATCGCATCCGGACATCCAGAATGGATGGTATGCGTGAAGGGAAAAATGATTCTGAAAGTGTACGTGACAGCAGATCAGGCAGAGGGCAGCACCGGAGGCAGGCATCTAAAGACAGAGTATCAAGCCTGATGGAAGGAGAAGGATCGCAGAAAGAATCAAAGCTGATCTATGTCGATGATGACGAAGTGATACCGGGAAACGATATGGCCGGGAGCCGACGCAGAAGACTTATGGCTGCGGCTGCAAACGAGACCATCCATCGGAAAATATCTGATGAGGAAGATGAGAACGTTGGTGTAGAAGCGGCACACCGTGCGGAGCTGCTCGGAGAAGATTCAGGAAGAGCAGCATCTGCCCGTATCAGCAAGAAACTCCGGGATCGATCGGCAGCTGAAATCTCCGATCGTGAGAAGCTCCACAGAGCGGAAAAACTTCGTGACGGTGTAAAAAAGGAAGCTGTGTCCGGTGCAAAGGCTGAGGCGAAACGTAAGGGCATGCTGAACAAGTTCTTCCAGAAGCAGCGATATAAGCGGCAGTATGCTGCTGCGAAATACGCGGAGCTGAAGGGCGAACAGTTTGTAACTCAGAATATGCGGTTCACAGCGAGAGTCAAGGCAGCTCTGCAGGAGGCTTTTGCAAGAAAAGGCAGGCTCTTTCTTATCCTGGGAATATTGGGAATCATGTTCCTTCTGATGATGACAGCCGTATCGAGCTGCACGGCGTCTATACATGGCATGACCAGCAGCATCATGGCAACGACATATCCGTCCGAGGATGAGGACATCCATGCAGTAGAAGATGCATATGAAGATATGGAGGCCAGACTGAATGCACAGATCAGCCGTATGGAGAGTGCCCATCCGGAATATGACGAGTATAGATATCAGGTGGATGAGATCTCTCATAATCCTTATCATCTGATCTCATATTTCACAACGAAGTATGGACAGTTTACCTATGATCAGGTGAAAGACGAGCTGAAAGAGATCTTTCAGGAGCAGTACAGTCTGAAGACGGAATCTGAGACAGGTACTGTGACAGAAACGAAGAAGGTGCGTGTCGGGGAGTCACTCGGAACTGTTACGACCAGTGGATATTGTTCCTGCGCAATCTGCTGCGGCATATGGGCAGGAGGACCGACTGCAAGCGGTAAGTATCCGAAAGCGAATCATACGATTGCCGTGGATGCCAGTAATCCATTCGTTCCTATGGGGACGCATGTCATTATGAACGGCACAGAGTATGTAGTAGAGGATACCGGCGCTTTTGCCAGGTACGGCGTGGACTTTGATGTGTATTACGGAAGTCACAGCGAAGCAACTGCACATGGTCACAAAAAGTGGGAGGCATATCTTGCAGACAGCAATGGGAAAAATGAGATCGAAGTCACGAGCACGCATCGGGTCAACCGCCTGAACGTGACTATGACAAATCACGATCTGGACTCTGTGCTTCAGAACCGCATGACCAAAGATGAAAAGAAGCAGTATGAGATCCTGAATGCCACCTATGGTAACAGGGATTATCTGTTCGATCTTGACAGTTTGCCGACCTATGGAGCCAGAGGAAGTGGCAGCAACTACAAGGTGCCGCCGGAGGCACTGTCAGACAAGCGTTTTGCAAGGATGCTTCACGAAGCGGAGAAATATCTGGGATATCCATATGTATGGGGAGGATCATCGCCTTCAACGAGCTTTGACTGTTCCGGCTATGTCAGCTGGGTCATCAACCACTGCGGTAATGGATGGAGCTATGGAAGACTCGGAGCAGAAGGCCTGAGACAGATCTGTGCGCGGGTGTCACCTGCAAATGCAAAACCGGGAGATCTGATCTTCTTCCAGTACACGTATCCATGCGGACCGGGAGCCAGTCACGTTGGCATATATGTCGGCAACGGCATGATGATCCATTGCGGCAACCCAATCCAGTACACCAGTGTGAAGACATCCTACTGGCAGCAGCATTTTCTGAGTTATGGCAGGCTGCCATAACAGCAGTTATTACAGGAGGACTGAATCGAAATGAACAAACGATTAAGGAAATACCTTGATGAGGAAGCCAGGACCGAAAAGAAGATTGCTGAGTTGCAGGAGCATCTGAGGGATGTGAGAGCAGCCAGAAAGCAGGAGGAGAACGACGCTATCGTGCGCAGCATCAGAAGCATGAAGCTCGAAAAGCACGAACTGCTGGAGCTTCTGGACGGGATACAGAGCGGCGAAGTGGATATGCTCCGCACGGAAGACTTTCTTGACGAGGAGGAAGGGAGCATAGATGCTCCCGAAGATATGACAGGAGCAGATGGTATTACTGATAATGACGATTATGATGCTCCGGAAAGCGAGGCGGGCTATGACGGACAGACGATTGAATAAAGCGGCAGTGATCTTTATGGCGCTAATGATAAGCATGATGGTAATTGTCTCCGGTATCCAACCGGCATATGCCCAAGCCGATCCATCTGCAAAGGAAGAGACTACCAAAGTCGCGCAGGCAGATCCGGATTCGACTAAATCGACGGACAGCGGATCGAGT
>SVCR01000249.1 GCA_015058265.1 Clostridiales bacterium | reverse complement strand
TGATGGAGCGGGTGAAGGGAATCGAACCCTCGACGTAAGCTTGGGAAGCTCAAGTTTTGCCATTAAACTACACCCGCGTATTATGAGTGCTGATCGAAATCGGCACTCACATATTATATATCAATTCGGTGGATTAATAAACCCTGAATTCTGCCGGCATATTGATCGATCAGGCGAGTTCTTCTATTGTCGCTTTGATCTGTGCCGGGATCTCACTGCATCTCTTCTCTGAGATAGCCGCTATGGAGACTCTGACGCCGCCGTCTATAGGGATCAGGAATATGTCCTTTTTCCCCAAAGCGTTTACGAGCTTGTCAGGATCATCGTACGGTATGGTTACGAAGAAGCCCGCACTGAAAGGTACCGTCTTCAGTCCTGCTTCAGCAGCTGCCGATTCGAATGCTCTGCCTCTTGCAAGCAGCATATCTCTCCAATGCTTTCTCTCTGCATCGGTCTTGGCAAGGAGTTCAGGATCATTGTATATCTTCTCGACGATAGTCTGCGGAGCTCTCGGAGAGTTCGACCATGTCATTCTTGCCGTAAATGCGCATACCTTCTCGAACTCAGCCGCTACCTCAGGACTGTGTGCAAGGCATATCATAGCTCCTGCTCTCGCGCCATACATAGTGAAAGTCTTTGAACAGCTGTAAGCGATGATAGGAAGGATATTCGCCCTGAAATTGTCGACCACTTTCAGGAAAGCGCGCGTCTCCTCTTCTTCTCCCGCGAAGTCTATATACGCAATATCACATATGAGTGCGACTTTCTTGTCCAGGCTGACTCCGTCAAGAACTCTCTTCACTCCATACCAATCATCCATAGTCAGCGCATATCCGGTAGGATTGCTTGCAGGTGTGTTGAGGATGATCACAAGATGTTCCTGATTTCTGATCAGCTTATTAACTTTGTATTCAAAATCAGCAATATTGAAATTCCCGCCTTCATCGAACATCTCAAAGGTCTCCAGGGATTTCCCCTGCTCGACTGCGATATTCTTATATGGTCCCCAGAACCAGTTATGAGTGAGGATGCGGTCTCCCGGACATGAATAATTATCAATAGCTGTGCTGATCGATCCTGTGCCTCCCGGTGTAGCTACCAATCCGACATAGCTCTTTGGCTCATAGCAGCCGAATGCAGCCTTCTTCACAGCTTCCCTGAAGCCCGGAGTTCCTGCGATCGGAGCGTATTCGGCGAAATCTGTCCCGGACAGAGACCTCATTGTCTCCTCTACGGATTTCAGAACTACGAGATTCGCATCGTCATCGTACAAAGCTCCTACGGTCGCATTAGTTACCGCTTCTTTGCCCTTTTCTGCTATCGCTGCTTTAGCATTTCCGACCGCTGTAAAATTCCTGTCGCCGGCCGGGATCTCTCTGCCGTTCAAGGCAGCCATTGATGTCATTCCCATTTCTCCCCTTTCTCTCGTGTATCCTGTTTTCCTTCCGATGATAACTTTCTTTATCTTCTCACCGAGGCCGCTGTATTTTGCCTCATATTCGGTCTCGATCTCATTCTCATCTCTTACTGCGTGCAGATCTCTCGTGATGTAACGTATCGCCAGATCCGCTGCCCTTATCTCAAGAACAGTCCATTCAAAGAGTCCTGTGTTGTCTGTCTTGAATGTAACTGTTCCGTCATCCCCGAGGACCCGGAAATATGATCTGAGCCTCTCGCGGTATGTCAGTCTCTTCTTGTATGAATATCTCTTAGGAAGAGGATCGCTGAAATTCAGATATATCTGTTCTGCTTCGCCCTCAGCGAACCAGTCTGTCAGATCCTCGGCGAATTCAGGTATAAAGACGACATTTTCCAGCTCCAGTTCCCTGATCTTCTCCATGGCTCTGAGCATAACGCTCTTATTACCTTCGACAGCCGCGAAGAAACGCTGCGGCTCTCTAGCAGCCATTTCCGAGATGAATTTGCCCTTTCCGCAGCCGATCTCAATGCTTATCGGTCTGCCCCCGGAGATCTCCTTCCAGCTGCCTCTGCATTCTGACGGGTCATTGATCAGTATGTCACTGTAGTTCTCATATTTATTGTCGAGATTCTTTATCCTTCTCTGTCTCAATTCTGTTACGATCCTTCTATGTAGTCTAAATAAATCGTGAGCCTATCACCGCTGCGAGGAAAAGTATCGCGAGTACAGCAGCGACAGCATCTCTCTTGCTGAATCTGATCTCATTCATCCTAGTCCTGCCGCTTCCTCCGTGGTAGCATCTCGCTTCCATTGCCAAAGCCAGCTCCTGCGCTATCCTGAATGAACTTACGAAAAGCGGTATGAGTATAGGTATGAGGCTCTTCGCTCTCTGCAGCAGGTTGCCCGATTCAAAGTCGGCTCCTCTTGCCTCCTGGGCTTTGATGATCTTGTCTGTTTCCTCCATCAATGTCGGGATGAAACGAAGCGCTATCGTCATCATCAGAGCTATCTCGTGGCTCGGAAGGCCTATCTTCGAGAACGGATATAGCAGCTTCTCTATACCGTCTGTGAGTTCAATAGGCTTGGTCGTCAGAGTCATCATTGATGATCCGATAATGAGGAGCACCAGCCTGACAGCCATAAATGCAGCCCTTATCATTCCTTCATATGTTATCTTGAGGAACCTCCACTGCCACAGGATCCTGCCGTCCACCATAAACATATTCACTATGACAGTGAAAGCTATGATGAGGAAGACCGCCGACAGACCTCTGAATATGAACTTGACCGGCACCTTTGAAACAGCTATGACCGAAAACAGAGCTGCCGCAGCAATAAGAAAGCCCCAGAAATTATTCACAATAAAAAGTTCTATTATATAGAACAATGTTACTATGATCTTGGTCCTTGCATCCAGCCGATGTATCGGTGAGCTGCCCGGATAGTATTGTCCCAGAGTTATATCTCTTATCATATCAGCGTTTTCCGTCCATATATCTTCTTATATCCGCAGCCGCTTCTTCTATGGTGAGTGCGTCGCTGCTGAACTGCGGTATCGCTTTGTGGATGTCGTTAACGATGCTCCTTGCCGGGGGAACACTGAGTCCCATGGCCTTCAGCTCCTCAGCATGTGAGAAGACCTCGCGGGGTGTCCCTTCCAAAGCGATCTTTCCATGGTCCATTATTATCACCCTGTCAGACAGAGAAGCTATATCCGCCATGTTGTGCGATACGAAAATAATGATCATGCCCATATTCTCATGTATGACGTCTATCATTGACAGGATCTCCCAGTGGGCTTCCGGATCGAGTCCGGCTGTAGGCTCATCGAGGATCAGGACAGACGGCTTCATAGCGATGACTCCTGCGATGGCTACTCTCCGCTTCTGTCCTCCGCTCAATTCAAACGGTGATTTATCGCATACCTCGTCATAATCAAGCCCCACCAGGTCGATAGCTGCCCTTACTCTCACGTC
>SVCR01000248.1 GCA_015058265.1 Clostridiales bacterium | reverse complement strand
TCCTCTATGACGGAGTTAGCGAACAGCGGCTTTGGCAGGAAGCTGTCGACCCCCGCCTCAAGCGCTTCATCCGCCACATCGTCCCAGCGGTAAGCTGTCAGAATGATGATCGCCGACTCGTGCCCGATGATCTCGCGCATCCTGCGCGTAGTCTCTATGCCGTCCATGTCAGGCATCTTCCAATCGACCAGTATCAGATTGTACGGATTGCGCCTTGCGTGGCGAAGCTGAGTCTTTTTGATGGCTTCAGGTCCTGACATCGCTATCTCCGCAGCGATGCCCGCCTTCTCAAGAACCAGCTTGGCGTGCTCGCAGGCGACTGGATCGTCATCGATGACCAGCACTGTCATCTCATCCGGACGGATCTCTTTTCCATGCGCCACTGCCTCGTGCTGAGCGCAGTTCATAAGAGTTACCGTTACATAGAACGTGGTTCCCTTGCCCTTTTCACTCTCGACTTCGATATGACCGTTCATCATCTCAACTATGCTCTTGGTGATGGCCATGCCGAGTCCGGAGCTTCCGTACTTGTTGGTCATGGACGAGTCTTCCTGAGTGAATGTGTCAAAGAGCTTAGGCAGATATTCCTTGCTCATTCCTATGCCCGTGTCGGATATAGTGAAGCGCAGAGCCGATTTGTTCTCGTACCTGGCGATCCTTTCGACCGTAAGCTCGACTTTTCCGCCCTCAGGCGTGAACTTGACTGCGTTGCCGAGGATGTTGATCAGCATCTGGCGCAGCTTCATCTTATCGCCCACATAGTAGTCGTCGACCTCGCCGTTTATATGGCACTGATACTCCAGACCCTTGTCCGCGCACTGTCCGCTGAACATGGTGTTGACCATCTCGAGCAGCTCTGAGAACGCGAACTCCTCGTTCTTTATGACCATGCGTCCGGACTCGATGCGCGACATGTCGAGTATGTCATTTATGAGGTGCAGCAGATGTTCTGCAGACGCCCCTATCTTCTCAAGGTATTCCCTGGTCTTCTCAGGTGTTTCCGGATCGTTGAGCGCTATGTTGTCAAGACCGATGATGGCGTTCATCGGCGTCCTTATCTCATGGCTCATGTTGGAGAGGAAGGCCGTCTTTGCCTTGTTGGCTTCCTCGGCGGAATTGAGAGCGTCAGTCAGCGCCTGTTTGGTCTCGAGCTCATTTCTGGTCTCTTCATCGACGTCCGCAAAGCAGGCTCCGACCTTGTGCACAACGTGCTCTGCATCCTCCTCATCATCTTCTACGCCGGCAAACTTGACTACCTCCCACGACTGCTTGCCGTCAACTTCTATCATGTAGCGGTAAGAGTGGACCTGATGATCCTTCAGAGCCTCTCTGACATGTTCTATCTGTATGAACTCAAGGAAAGGCTCCCTGTATTCTTCAAGAATATAGCGATTGCAATATGCCTTGACAGCTTCAAGGTAGCTGAACTCCTCTCCCTCCCGGAATCCCGGCAAATCTGTACGGGCCTGATAGCATACGCCCTCGTTTTTGTCGAGATCGATGTAATAAACGCTTCGATAGTCAGATGACAGCGCCTTGATCATGTTGTCCTGCTGCTCGCTCTGCTGTTTATGGGCCAGCAGTTCTTCCTGCAATCCAAGACGGTGCTCCATCTCCTCCTGCCTTACTCTGGCTTCTGCCTCTACAGCCTCGTGTTCGGCCGCCATCTTAGCATTTTTGAGGTTCTGCTGGATTATAAAAGTGAACATCAGCAGCAGCGCGAGCACTGTCAGGATCGATTGCACCGTGCTCCTCAGGATAGTCCCTCTGGTGATATCGCTGATCTGATTGCCTATGAACGACTCTCTGACCAGATAAGTCAGCAGCCAGTCCGTATGTTTTACAGGTGCGTAGGTCAGAGTCTCTTCCCTTCCGTTATATGTGAATGACACCTCACCGCCTTTGCAGTTTGTGAAGTCGTCTTTAACCTTTTCAAGAGTATATCCGCCCTCGAAATCCGCACGTTCCAGTGCGGCGAGCAGGTTGTTTTCTGTCGCGAATCCACCCAGTACCGCGTTGCTCAGCGGATATCCGTCGCTTGTATACAGGTTGCAGAATGTCGCGTTGTCTTCGTTCGACTCCATGGATACACCGTGGAGCATCTGCTCCATGCTCATTTCTATGAAGCAGACCACGAGCTTATCTCCCAGATGATTCTCGGGTTCTATCGGAACGGCAATGACCACCTTCTTTTGGTCGCTGTTGAGATTGAGTATCGAGATGTCCGGTTCGGACATATTTTTGTAGTCAAAGGAGTAGTTGCCTATCTCATCATCTGACTGGCCGGTAGCCTTGTATATAGTACCGCTCTCTCCCACAAACGCGAATTTATCCAGGTGATACAGCGCCTTCATTCTCGCCTGGTAGGCCTGCCGTGCTTTTTCAGTCGCCAGGTCATCATCTGTCATGAGACCGACTGCGATCTCTATGGTCTCTATCCTGTTGTCCAGATTGGCTTCAACGACCTGTTCGCGTCTTCCGGCAAGCTCATCCAGATACAGCAGACTGACCTTTCTTATGGCTTTGTCAGTGTCCTGTCTCGCGGCATGACTCATCCATATAGTTCCTGCAACAAGAATAATCAGTATTATCGCCACACCAGTGGCTACTATGATTCTTATTGGTTTTCTGCTGTTATCCATTCTTTCCGGCCTCCTGCAGCGAGCTGCCTATAAAGGTTTCAAGTGTATCGAAGAGCGCTTCCGGCTCTACCGGTTTTGACAGGTGGGCATTCAGTCCCGCCTGCATGCTGCGCTGGACGTCTTCATCAAACGCGTTTGCGGTCAGCGCGATCACCGGGATGGTCCCGGCGTCAGGTCTTCCTGAGGCACGGATGGCTCTGGTAGCTTCAAGACCGTCCATCACAGGCATTCTCATATCCATCAGTATCGCGTCATAATAACCCGGTTCAGCTGCCATGAACATGTCTACGGCGATCTGTCCGTTTTCTGCATGTTCTACGTTCATCTCGCGCATGCCAAGCACCATCATCATGATCTCGGCATTGATCATCACGTCTTCGGCAAGGAGTATCCTGCGGCCCTTCAGATCTGTCTCCTGTCGGTGGAGCACTTCGTTCTTCCTGCGGAAGGCTTCCCTGAATTCGTCCATTACGCTGTCAGCAAACAGCGGTTTAAGAACAAAGGTATCGACGCCGGCTGATCTTGCCTCATCGACGACGTCGCTCCAGTCGTATGAGGTGAGCATGATGATGGTTGATTCATGGCCTATGACGCTGCGGATCCGGCGCGTGGTCTCTATTCCGTCCAGTCCCGGCATCTTCCAGTCTACAAGTATGAGGTTGTAAGGCTCACGCCTCGCGTGGCGCACCTTCACCATTTCCAGTCCGTCTTCTCCCGATGTGACGGTGTCACAGCTTACTCCTACCTGTGCGAGTATGACCTTCGC
>SVCR01000247.1 GCA_015058265.1 Clostridiales bacterium | reverse complement strand
TTATGACGATCGCTCTTATGCTGGCTTTTTCCGATAGCTCGTATGCTGCTTCAGCACCTAGCGCGACCTGCAAGGTCAATGCTTCGGATGGCGCTTGGCTTCGCAGCTCATCAAGCGTGAGTTCAGACAAAGTCAAACTCCTCAAGGACAATGCCAAGCTGACGATCACCAAGGAGATCTTCAAGAGCAAGACAAGCACTGCGAAGAAGAACAGATGGTATTATGTTTCGGACGGCTCAGATAAGGGCTACATAAGAGCTGATCTCGTTGATACCGTAAAGTACTCATCTGTTTCAGGTAAGACCAACGACGCGCTCAATTACCGTAAAGGCGCGGGAACCGCGATGGCCAAGAAGGGTACCCTCAAGAGCGGCAAGTCGGTCACCGTCTATCTCAAGGCAAAGCCGGTGAAATCAGTAAACGGCGGCACCAACACATGGTACCGCATCAAAGTCGGATCGTCTTACTACTA
The DNA here is from genome assembly GCA_015058265.1 of Clostridiales bacterium. Next base: position 2,955 of record SVCR01000247.1, on the reverse strand, counting down.
TGCGAGTTCAGCAGGTATCGATCTGATCGATGACAGCTCATCCGACAACAAATCCGACAAGAGCGGTGATAATACTGCAGCAGATAAGACTTCGGATAAGGATAACGATGGCAAGGTCTCTATGACGACCGAGAAGACGGGCGCGACCACAGCCAAAACCACCAAGAAGAAGTTTGAAGATATGACTGCGGCTGAGTTCGACAGATATCTGACTCAGCAGGGCTTCACGGGTGCCTATAAGACCAAGCTCAAGAAGCTGCACAAAGCTCATCCTAACTGGGAATTCGTCGGGCTCAAGACCGGCATTTCCTGGAAGACGGCGCTGAGCAAAGAGTCAGCTAACGGCGTATCGCTGATCCACTCGAGTCTGCCGAAATCATACAGGGCCAAGGATAAGAAGAGCTATATCGCGGGTGTGTACATCCCTAAAGACGGCCTGAGCTGGTTCAACGCAAACAAGAAAGTAGTAGCATACTACATGGATCCGAGGAATTTCCTTGACGAGAACAGGATCTACATGTTCGAGGATCTTTCATATCAGAAGGAATACCAGACCAAGAAGGTCGTAAACAAGATACTGAGTCCAACGGTACTTCCGGACAAAGGCTTTGGCGCCAAAATGTTCGTTAACGCCGGCGCGAAGCATGACATCAGTCCGGTACACCTCGCTTCAAGAGCAAGACAGGAGACCGGCGGAGGGAGCATTGCCGTCAATGGTTACAAGATCAACGGCAAGAAAGTGTACAACCCGTTCAACATCGGTGCAAGCAGCGGCTTCAATCCTGTCATGAAGGGCCTGAGATATGCTTATAACAAAGGGTGGACAACACAGAAGAAGTCAGTGAACGGCGCGGCTTCATTCCTGGCAAGCGGATACATCGTCAAGAAACAGAATTCTATCTACTTCCAGAGATTTAATGTAGCAAACGGTTCTAAGAAACTGGCGACGCATCAGTACATGACTAATATACAGGCTCCGTACCACGAATCGTATTCAACCGGCCAGTCGTACAGATCGTATAAAATAACTAAAGAGCCTATCAAATTCATAATACCGATCTATAAGAACATGCCTAGCAAGACATCACTTCCTAAGTAGTAGAACTGTGGGATCTTCATTCAGAAATAATGGCTGTCTTACCCACGAGGGTAGGGCAGCCTTTTTTCACAGATGAGATCTGTATATAATACTTACAATTGCATTTGATAATGCAACGGGTTATTATTCATAGGTGACTGCTTGTGGTAAGATAAAAGCGGTAACCATAGATTGAAGGAATATTGAGATTTTTCAGATACATTTCTCATGCAAGGAGAGAAAACAAATGGCAAGTAAAACTAAAAAAGAAAAAACAGTAAAAAAAACCAAAACAGTAAAAGCCAAGAAACCGGCAGAGACAGAAGCGCCGATAACACCGGCAGAGACGGAAGCGCCGTTATCTCCGGCCGAGACAGAGGCACGGGTAACTCCGGCAGCGGCAGAAGAAGCTCTTCCTCAGCCGAGAAGGAGCATTGCGTTCATCGGCTCCGAGTGTTATCCGTTCGTGAAGACAGGTGGGCTTGGTGATGTAATGTACGCTTTGCCTAAGGCACTGGCTGCCCTGAATTGCGATGTGAAGGTGATCATACCGCGCTATCACTGCATCCCATGGGAGTACCAGGAGAAAATGGTCTACCGCGGCTCATTCAACATGGATCTGTGCGCAGACGGTACTTCATATTATGTAGGTATCATGGAATATGTCTGGGATGGAGTAGTGTATGACTTCATTGACAATGATGATTTCTTCACCAGCGGCAATCCGTATGTGAATCTCGTCGATGATATTCCTAAATACTGCTACTTCTGCAAGGCAGCTCTGGCTGCACTTAACTACATGGACTGGGTTCCGGACATCATCCATTGCCATGACTGGCAGGCAAGCCTGGTGCCGGTATTGCTTCGCACACAGTTCGCAAATACTGCGATCAAGGATGCCAAGACGATCCTGACGATACACAATCTCAGGTTCCAGGGAGTTTACAACATACCTACACTGCGCTACTGGACCAATCTGCCTGAACACATCTTCAACAAGGATGTTTTCAAGACCGGCTATGAAGATGCCAATATGCTTAAAGGCGGACTGACATATGCGGATATCATCACGACTGTAAGCAACACTTACGCAGGAGAGATCGAGACACCGTTCTTTGGCGAGAATCTGGATGCTCACATGCGCTATCATTCAGGAAAACTGCGCGGCATCGTTAATGGTATCGATACAGTCCAGTGGGATCCTGCGAACGATGCAAGACTGGCAGCTCAGTATGACATCACCAGCGTGCTCAGCAAGAAGAAGGAGAATAAGCGTGCTCTGCAGCAGGAGCTCGGGCTGGAGGTAGATGACAGCAAATTCGTTATCGGCCTTATTTCGCGTCTGACAGATCAGAAAGGGCTTGATCTGGTAAATGAAATTCTGCCTTCGCTGATAGACGGTAACACTCAGGTAGTCGTTCTTGGTACAGGTGATGTCCGCTATGAGGATTCATTCCGCTGGTTTGAGAATGACTTCAAGGGCAGTGTATGCTCATGTATCATGTATGATGAAGGAAGGGCTCACAGGATATATGCCGGAGCAGACGCTCTGCTGGTACCTTCGCTGTTCGAACCTTGCGGACTGACACAACTGATAGCCATGCGATATGGCACGATCCCTGTAGTACGTGAGACCGGAGGCCTGAAAGATACCGTGGAGCCGTATAATCAGTTCACACATGAAGGAAATGGCTTCACTTTCGACAGATACGAAGCGGGGCTTCTCTATGATGCAGTAAACCGCGCTAAGACGGTGTTCTTCACAGATCGCTGGCATTGGGATGAAGTAGTGCAGAGAGATATGGCCAAGGACGTATCCTGGGAATCGTCTGCAAAGCAGTACAGGGCATTGTATCTTGAACTGAAGCCATGATAAC
>SVCR01000246.1 GCA_015058265.1 Clostridiales bacterium | reverse complement strand
CAGACAAGGTCGACACCAAGCTCTGCAACGACATCAAGATCCTCGGATACAAGCTGGGTACAGTCACCTTCACGGCATCCGCTGATGTAAACGGCGAGACGATCAGCTCGACGATCACCGTCAACGTCGGAGAGTCCTCCACATGGACTGATGGCGAGAGCGAGGTTGCCTGGGAGATCGCTCCGGGCGGAGAACTCAAGGTCAGCTCTACAGGCGGAACCGTGGACTTCGGAAGCGCTAACGCTCCTTGGTCGACATACAAGAACTCGATCACGACGGTCGTCATCGATGACAGCGTGACTTCCATAGGAAAGAAGGCGTTCAGCGGATGCTCATCTCTTGAGCAGGTAACTATAGGAAAGAATGTCAATACGATCTCCGCGGAAGCGTTCACTGACTGCAGAAAGCTGCGCGATGTCACATTCGCTGACAAGGAGTCCATCCAGACGATAGAAGCAGGAGCCTTCAGACACTGCGATCAGCTTACAGAACTTGATCTTTCGGGATGCGTCAATCTGAAGGTCATTGAGAGTGACCCTAACGACTGGACAAAGGGAGCCTTCTCATACGGCGGCAGAAACAATGTTGCTGAGCGCAACCTGATCAAGGTAGACCTGACGGGATGCAGCAATCTTGAAGAGATCGGAGACGGCGCGTTCTACGACCGCAGATACATCGACCTCGACATGTCCTCGCTGACAAACCTTGTAAGGATAGGAACAGGCGCGCTTGAGGACAAGCACGAGTTCAACAGGATAGACTTCTCGGTGTTCACTAAGCTCAAGGAGATCGGTGAGTTCGCGTTCAGGAACAACACTGGTGTAGTGACCATAGACATGTCCGGAGACAACGAGTACGCTCTCGAAGTCATACGCGCTGACGCCTTCGAGATCAGCCGCGGATTCTCATCGAATCTCACATCGGTAGATCTGTCGGGATGCCATCAGCTCACGACTATCGAGTCAGGAGCCTTCCAGTGGAGCGGCGGAACGGGAAGCAAGACCCTCAACTCCGTCAACCTCTCGGGAACAGCGCTCACAGCTCTTGAGGCTAATACATTCCTCAACCAGAATACGCTGACATCCATTTCCATACCGTCCGGGATGGAGAGGATAGACGACAGCGCTTTCCAGGGATGCAGCGGCATCAGAGAGATCAAGTGGGAGGCGACAGACTATACAAGAAGCGTTGCAAACACATTCAAGTCCGTATCCGCAAAGGACAGGGCTGCGATGAAGATCACGATAGGCAAGGACGTCAACGTTCTGCCTGAGGACTTCTTCACCAGCCTCAGCGGAGCTGCCATAGAATTCGAGCCGGGCAACGACAACATAGTCCTCAGACTGGCCGGAGACAGCGAAGCAAGAACATATATAGTAGATGAGAACGGCAAGCTCTACCTCAAGGTGGAAGACGACGATCACGATTACACTCAGGATGAAGAACTGTCGGCAGGCGAGTCGTGGCTCGACCTTGAAGACAGACAGACACTCACCTACAACGGCGATGAGCAGGTACTGGTAGTACCGGTCATCCCTGAGGAGGGCAAGCTGAGCTACAGATTCAGCACAGACGGAAAGAACGAGTGGAAAAAACTCACAGAGGAGACCCGGACGGTCATCTCGGCAGTCGACGCAGGAATCTATGAGATCATCTTCAGACTCACAGGCGTTGTGAACGGAGTCAATGTCGATAAGACTGCGAGCACAAAAATAGAGATCGGCAAGCAGGCCAACCCTGTTAAGATCACGGTAAACGGACTGTCCATGACACCTAACTCACCGGCTCACGACTTTAGCAAAGACCTTACTCTTGCTGAGGGATATGACGGAAGCATCAACGACTTTGATATCGCTTATCAGGTCAACGGACAGACATCCGGCAGACAGCGCATACAGGAGACATACATATCGGCAGGACGTTCAGGCGGCAGCATCACATCCGGCGGAGTTTATACACCTAACGCGGCAGGCGGAGTCGACATCGTCACCATCACCGTAGATGGCAGGGGAGACAAGGCAGGAAATATCGAGCAGGTCATCTACAAGGTGCCTGTAAAGGTAGAACTGGACGTTCATACGATCACTTATACGGACGGATTCGGAAACGTGATCGACGAGATAAGCGCAAGAGAAGGCAAGGCGGTCAGAACTCCTGAAGACCCGTCTGCAGACGGATTCTGGTTCACAGGATGGAACCAGGAGATCCCTTCCAACATGCCGGAAAGCGACGTGACCATAGAGGCACAGTGGGAACCGGTAAGACAGCTGATGCTCACTCCGAAGAGCGCTGAGTACTACTATGACGGTTCTGAGAAGACCGTAGAGGGCTTCGTAAGCAACAAAGCGGGCTACGACGGCGATTACTACACCATCTCCGGAGTGGATGCAAAGGCCAGCGGCACAAATATAGGCGTTTATGAAGTAGAGATATCAGGAACACCTTCAGTCAAGGACGCGGAAGGCGAGGACGTTTCGTACAGATTCACCGTAGGCTACGACGAGGCCAGCCTGAAGATCAGTGAAGCGCCTAAAGCCGGTGAAGATACGGTCGTCATCAACTATGTGGATGAGAGCGGCGAGCCTGTTGCAGACCCTGTCACAGCCGGAAGCCTCACAGGCCCGATCGTCTCGCCTGAGATCCAGGATATGACACCGGACTTCAGCGCGGTAGAGATCAACGGTGCAGCCAACACTTCAGTGGACGTTGTCTACTCAGCCGGAAACCCGGATCCTGACAGATACGTACTCGGAGCAGTGGATCAGAACGGACAGCTCACAGAGATCATGTCCTCAGAGGTGCCGCTTGCATCCGAAGACAGCGCGGAGATGATCGGCGAACCGGTGGAGACCGGACACTGGGCTCTCGTGAACCTGGCACTGCTGATAGCAGCCATCATCCTGGCAGCATACATCATCATCTCGGGCGGAAGCTTCATGAGCGTTGCTTCCATAGCGTCGGCACTCATAGCGGTCATCGCTGCAGTCATCTTCTTCATGACCGAGGACCTCACGAGCTCGATGGTGCTCACAGACAAGATGACTGTTATCATGGCAAACGCTCTGCTTGCTGAGTTCATAGCACTGCTTTGCAGAAGCAAGAAAACCGGCGAGGAAGAATAAAAGCCGGAACACCCAATACATAATGTAAATAACATTCTTCATAAATATCCTCTGAGATGCGGTAGTGATAATGATCATTGCCGCATCTCAATTGTTCTGTTATTTGTACACAAAATCGGGCTCGAAATTTGAGTTTTTTCACAAAAACTGTTGACACAAAATCTTCACAATGCTATCATCGCACTGTACACAAAACCTGTACACTAGAAAGGGAGATCAAATGTACTTTAGTTCAAGCCTTATCGTAATCGGCATTATCAGCGTCCTTCTGGTCGTAAGACTGGTAGAGGGCGATGTTCTGCTGTAG
>SVCR01000245.1 GCA_015058265.1 Clostridiales bacterium | reverse complement strand
CAAAGCAGCCTTCATTCCTGTCTCTCCGGCTATCATATCCGGTGTGATCCCGTCGTTCCTGCTTACTGCCTCATATACAAGCATTTCGTCCGGTCTGAGCTCTTCAGAAGCTGTTTTTCTTTCATGCGGATCGATGCCCAGATCCCTGATAACATCGTCTATTATGACGAGCGGAGTGGCTCCGTCTCGTATCAGAAGATTGCTGCCCATACTGAATTGACTGTTGATATTGCCGGGTACAGCATATACCTGGCGTCCCTGATCTATCGAATATTGAGCTGTTATCAGAGCCCCGCTGTTGAAGTTGGCCTCCACGACAACAGTTCTGGTTCCCAGGCCGCTTATGATCCGGTTCCTGAGCGGAAAGGTATAAGGCATAGCGTCCTCATCCGGAGGATACTCGCTAACGACCAACCCTCCCGCTTCTAACCCCTTCATCATGAGGTCATGATTCCTTCGCGGGGTCATCTTCAATATGCCGCTTGCCAATACCCCTATTATCCTGCCGCCGTTCTCAAGCGCTCCCTGATGAGCAAACGCATCTATTCCGTATGCAAGGCCTGACACCACCGGAACCCCGCACTCTGCAAGCCGTCTGCCTATCATCAACGCCACGTTCTTACCATACATCGTGTATTTTCTTGATCCGACCACAGCAACGCTTTCTCTTTTCAGAAGAGAGATATCGCCTGCATAATACAGCTGTGCCGGAGCTGATGGTATCTCCCTCAGTCTGTTCGGATACTCGAGTGAGCCCTTAGTTATGATCTTTATCTCATTAGCCAATCCTGACATGATACTACCGCCTTTTACCTGAGCCCGGACATCCGGCATCTGTAATACGTTTCATTCATTGATCCTGTCGAGGATCCTGTAGCTCAAAGCCTCCGATAGATGCTCGACTCGTATCTTCTCCGACATATCAATATCGGCTATCGTTCTAGCTACCCTCAAAGTCCTCTTATATGACCGAGGAGACATCTTTAGCGCATCATATGCCTTGTTCATAAACCTCTGCTCTTCGCCGCTCAGAGCGCAATATTTTTCTGTTTCTGATTCATTCAGGGATGCGTTCCATCCCGTTCTCCCCATAGATCCGGCAAATTCCGCAGCTCGCGCTACCGCCTCTCTCATCTCAGCGGAAGAAGTGCCCTTTTCTGCTTTCTGCAGATCCGAATATGTGACCTTCTCCATATTGATCCTCATATCTATTCTGTCAATAAGAGGACCGCTGAGCTTCTTCCTGTACTTATCGAGCTGTGCCTCCGTACACTTGCATAAATGCTCAGGATCGCCGAAATACCCGCACGGGCATGGATTCGATGCCATCACCAGCTGGAAATCACTCGGAAAGGTATAGTTCTCGCCTTTCCGGAAATGCGTTATGGACTTCTCCTCGAGCGGAGTCCTAAGTGCTTCTATAGTCTCTCTGCTGAACTCGCATACCTCGTCCAGGAACAGAACGCCGTTATGAGCAAGCGTGATCTCTCCCGGCACAGGATAAAGGCCTCCGCCGATCAGACCGGCTCTTCCTATAGTGTGATGCGGCTGCCTGAAAGGTCTGTCTATCCTGATATCCTCTCCTAATGTATTCTTCCCGGTCGCAGAGTATATCACAGCTGTCTCCATGAGCTCTTTTTCCGTCATCTCAGGCATTATAGACGGGATCCTGCTGGAAAGCATAGTTTTGCCGCACCCGGGACTCCCGACCATGAGAAGACCGTGTCTTCCTGCGACAGCGACAGTAATTGCCCTCTTAGCTGTTTCCTGCCCGCTGATCTCTGAATAATCTCCGGCTATCCCTCTGTTAACGAGCGACACGTTTTCCCCTTCTGCAGCTGCCATTTCCTCAGAAAGCCTGAACCGTTCATCCCCTCTTATCGCCTGCATGCATTCGTGAAGATCTTTGACCGCATAAATATCCATGCCTGAGATCAGCAAGGCTTCGTACCGGTTATCCCACGGGATGATGACTTTGCGAAAGCCGGTTCTCTGCATATTGAGAAGCATCGGCAGCAGTCCTTTGATGCCCAGAACTCTCCCGTCCAATGACAGCTCTCCTACGATCCCGGTTCCCTCGACATCGGCCGGATCGATATACAAGGATGAAATAAGAATCCCTACTGCGATGGGCAGATCAAGACCGCTGCCGTTCTTGCGAAGGCTCGCCGGTGTAAGGTTGACTGTGATTCTGGTCCTCGGATAATCAAGACCGGAATTGACGATAGCACTTCTTATCCTCTCCCTTGACTCCATTATCATGGTTGAAGCAAGCCCTACAATGAAGATCCCCGGAAGTCCTCTCGCGAGATCCGTTTCCACACATACATTTCTTCCCTCGATACCGGAGCAAACCGCTGAATTGACCCTGCTGAACATAGAAAACCCCTTAATCTGTTTGATCATATACGCTGTCTGATTCACCAAATAGCCGGAAGGGCATGAAATCAGACGCAGTCAGTTATCAGATTGGCCATAACCTCATATACATCGATCGAGACCCGTCTCCAGAATGTTCTTCTGCGAGTCAAATAGATCTCAGCGGCTCTCCTCATCCTGAACTTCTTCTCTTCAGTGATAGCATCCGAAGGAAAGCCGTATTCCATTCCGGTTCTTGTCTTGACTTCAACAAAATGAAGCACACCTTCTTTATAAGCTATGATGTCTATCTCACCGAATTTAGTCGCAAAGTTGCGTTCAATGATCTCATAACCGGAATCCTCAAGCATCCTGGCTGCAAAATCTTCCCCATTATCTCCGACATTCTTCTTATATCTCATATGAAATCCACCTCAATCGACCAATATGTATTCAAGTCCCTCATTACATCGTTATAAGTACACAGATCCCCGTTGCAGTGAAAGCAAAGGCGTGTATCTCAATGAATCATGAGAGAAGTAAAGCAATGCTACCATTTTGATGAAAAAGTGTCGAACATGGAAATCACGATATACAGCAGAAAACGCACGAACGGAAAATAGAACATAAAAAAACAAGTTCATCAACCCTGATGAACCTGAGTCTGGTGCGCGAAGAGGGACTCGAACCCCCACGGTCTCCCGCCAGAACCTAAATCTGGTGCGTCTGCCAATTCCGCCATTCGCGCATTATAATAATGAATCTGTAAAGTCTCAATTACTATACTCAAAGAAAGGCCATTTAATCAAGTCTGTTTGAAAGAAAAACCAAGAAATGATCCGGAATCAAACCGAAAAAGAGGAATATCGATAATATAATTATCGTAAATCAAGGAATTAATTGTACTGATCTCTCCCAAAATAACAAAAAACGGCTTGTAAAAAGCCGTAATCTGGTGACCCCACCGGGACTCGAACCCGGGTTACCGCCGTGAAAGGGCGATGTCTTAACCGCTTGACCATGGGGCCATATAGAAAAAAAGTGGCGACGTCCTAATTTCCCAGGAGGCTG
>SVCR01000244.1 GCA_015058265.1 Clostridiales bacterium | reverse complement strand
GCCCATGTCTTCAAGGAACATCTCGCGCTCTTCATCATCGAGCTCAGCCAGCTCAGCCTCTATTCTGGCGCATATAACTACGACCTCAGAGCCTTCAGCTGCTGCGAACTCTTTGACTGCTTTGACGTAAGCATTGTCTTCGTCAGCGATATCATCCTCGGAAACATTAGCAGCATAGATAACAGGCTTGTAGGTGAGGAGATCGAGTGTGCGTACGAATGCAGCCTCTTCATCATCAAGATCTTCGATGCTCCTTGCGGTATTTCCGGCTGCAAGGTGATCATAGATCCTGTGGAGGAGATCGAGCTCACCGCGGGCGGATTTGTCTGCTTTGGCCTGCTTCTCTGTCTTGGCGATCCTGCGCTCGAGAACTTCCATATCAGCGATGATGAGCTCGGTATTGATGGTCTCGATATCGTTGACCGGATCGACTCTTCCGTCTACATGTACGACGTTAGGATCGTCAAAGCATCTGACGACATGGACTATAGCTTCGACCTCGCGGATGTGGCCGAGAAACTTGTTGCCGAGGCCTTCGCCCTTGGATGCACCCTTGACGAGTCCGGCTATATCGCTGAATTCGATAGTGGTGTAGATAGTCCTCTTGGAATTATAAATGCGCGAAAGGGTAGTCACGCGCTCGTCAGGCACGGTGACGACACCAACGTTAGGTTCTATCGTGCAGAACGGATAGTTTGCAGCCTCAGCGCCTGCCTTGGTGATCGCGTTGAAAAGTGTGCTCTTGCCGACATTTGGAAGTCCAACTATTCCCAGCTTCATGTATCTTAAAATCTCCTTTGATCATTATGATATTCGATGTTTGTTCAGGCTGTTGCCTGCAGATGCTTCCTCACTCAGGGAAGCATACTTGATACGGCTATAAATTATACCATCAGAAGTCTTAATTCTCAATTTCCTTTGATCATGTTTTTCTATTCGCCTGAGAAATACTGCTCTTGACACTTTCATACCGCGGTATAAAATTAAGTATAATTATCAAATACAGGAGCAATACGTTTTATGACTGAAGCAGCTGAGAGAATTAGCAGACTTAGAGATCTTATGAAGGAAAGAGGGATAGACGCGTATGTCGTTCCTACCTCCGACTTCCATCAGAGTGAATATATAGGTGATCACTTCAAGACGAGAGAATATATCACGGGCTTCAACGGTTCGTACGGCACTGCCGTGTTCACTGCGGACGAAGCCGGACTCTGGACTGACGGAAGATATTTCACTCAGGCAGCCAATCAGCTCGAAGGGAGCGGTGTCCGTCTCATGAAGATGTTCGTGGACGATACACCATCACCTGAGAAGTGGCTCAGCGAGAAGCTCCCGGATAACAGCTGCGCAGCTTTCGACGGAAGAGTCATGTCGATGGGCGAAGGCCTCGGCATAGAGGAAGCTCTCAGGGGCAAAGCGGTCAGGATCGACTACTCGCAGGATCTCGTAGGAGAGATATGGGAGGACAGACCGGCGCTTTCGTGCAAGCCGTGTTTCTTCCTCGAAGAGAGATGGACGGGTGAGAGTGCTGAGTCCAAGCTTGAAAGAGTAAGGCGCAAAATGGCCGAAAACGGCGCTACGGTGCACATCCTCGCTTCGCTCGATGACATCTGCTGGCTCCTCAACTTCAGAGGCGATGATATAGATTTCTTCCCGCTGTCGCTCGCTTTCTGCATAGTCCGCATGGACAGCGCGGCGATCTATATAGAAGATTCCAAGCTGGATGACCGCATCAGAGCAGAGTTCGCAAAATGCGGTGTGACGATCAGACCTTACGGACAGATATACGAGGACGTAAAGCAGATCGATGAAGAGGAGACGGTGCTGATCGATCCGATGAAGATCAACTACGCACTGTACAGATCGATAAAGTGCCGCATCGCGGAGGCTCAGAATCCTGAGATACTCATGAAAGCGATGAAGAATCCGGTAGAGATCGTCAATATCCGCAAGGCAGAACTCAAGGACAGCGTAGCGCTCACCAAGTTCATATACTGGGTCAAGAAGAACTACAACAAGATAAAGATCACCGAGTTGAGCGCTTCGGAGAAGCTTACTTCACTTCGCAAAGAGCAGGAAGGATATATAAGAGATTCATTCGCTCCTCTGCAGGCTTTCGGTGAGCACGCTGCCATGATGCATTATTCTCCGACACCGGAGACAGATGCAGTATTGGAAGAGGGCGGTATGCTGCTCTCCGACACAGGCGGCGGATATTATGAAGGCTCTACAGATATAACCAGGACAACGGTGCTGGGGTCGATCAGTCCTGAGCTGAAGAAGTATTATACTGCTGTTTTCAGAGGAGTGCAGCATCTCAGCGCTGCGAACTTCCTGTACGGCAATCACGGATGGTCGCTTGACGTGCTCGCCAGAGAACCTATATGGGAGCTCGGCAAGGACTATCAGTGCGGCACAGGTCACGGATTTGGCTATCTCGGCAGCATCCATGAGCCGCCTACCGGATTCCGCTGGTACATCGTGCCTTCCAAGAACGAGCATCATCAGTTTGAAGAGGGCATGTGCGTTACCGTCGAACCGGGGATATATGAAGAAGGGGACTTTGGCATAAGGATAGAAAACAACCTTGTTACTGTCAGGGGTGAGAGCAACAAGTACGGTCAGTTCATGCACTTCGAGACGATGACATTAGTGCCTATAGATCTCGACGCCATCGATCCTGAGCTGCTGAATGCAGCCGAAAAAGCTTGGCTGAATGACTATCACAGGCAGTGCAGGGAAAAGCTGTCGCCGTACATGACAGAAGAAGAACTTGAATGGTTGAGGGAATACACCAGAGAGATATGATCGGCATCCGGAGGGAATAACAATGGCATCAGGCGTAAGAGAACAGATCATAGATACCGCTTGGAGATTATTCAGGGAGAAGGGCTTCGGCGAAACGACGATCAATGACATAATCAGAGAAGCAGGTATATCCAAAGGGACCTTCTATTATTACTTCAGGAGCAAGGACAACATGCTCGATACTCTGTCGGATATCTTTGACAGGGAATATTTCAGGCTTGCAGAGAAGCTGCCTGCAGATATGGATTCGTTCGATAAGCTCATAATGCTCAATTATGAAATACATTCTTTCATTAACGACAACATCGACTACAGGCTGCTTGCTTATCTGTATTCGGCACAGATAGTCAAAGACCAGTCTTCCACTTTGCTCGACAGGAACAGATACTATTTCAGGCTGATCGAGGAGATCATAGAAGACGGGCGTGCTAAGGGTGAGTTAACACAGGAGCTGTCAGTTTCAGAATGCGTCAAATTCTACGGACTGCAGGAGAGGGCTCTTGTCACTGACTGGTGTATGAATAACGGAGAATACCATCTCGGAGAATACAGTAAGAAGATGTTCCCGCTGATGATCAGCGCGCTGAAAGCACAGCAGTAACATATAAATACGGATAAATACGGATAAATAC
>SVCR01000243.1 GCA_015058265.1 Clostridiales bacterium | reverse complement strand
TCATGGTATCCGCAGCGGCGACCAAGATGGGACTTGGACCTGCAGCTCTCTTTGCCAGAGGCATACTCTGTAACTTCCTGGTGTGCCTGGCAGTATGGTGCGCGGGCAGGGCAACTTCCGACGCAGGCAAGCTGATCATGGTGTTCTGGTGCCTCTTCGCCTTCATCACAACGGGATTTGAGCACAGCATAGCCAATATGACGCTGTTCACAGTGGCTCTGCTGCAGCCTGTCCATGAGGCAGTCACCATCGGCGGATTTTTCTATAATCTGATCATCGTAACTCTGGGCAATATAGCCGGCGGAGCGTTCTTCGTAGCTGTTCCGTACTACATTGCCGGCAGACGTGACAAATAAGAAAGGAAAGGGACAATGAATTTTATCTTTGTATCACCGAATTTCCCGCATACTTACTGGCAGTTCTGTGACAGACTCAAGAGGAACGGCATCAACGTGCTCGGCATAGGCGACGCGCCTTATGACAGTCTCGAAGAACCGCTGAAAGCCGCTCTGACTGAGTACTACAAGGTCGACAATATGGAAGACTACGACCAGATGTACCGCGCTGTCGCGTATCTGGCGTTCAGGCACGGAAAGATCGACTGGCTCGAGTCCAACACAGAGTACTGGCTTGAGCAGGACGCAAGACTCAGAGAAGACTTCAACATCGGTTCGGGCGTACAGCCTGAAGAACTGGCTATGTGGAAGAGCAAGTCGGCCATGAAGCCGTTCTATAAAGAAGCAGGTGTTCCGACTGCCCGCAACCACAAGGTGACAACCATCGAGGCAGCAAGAGAGTTCCTTGATGAGATAGGCGGTTTCCCGGTCATCGTAAAGCCTGATGTCGGAGTCGGAGCGGCAGATACATGGAAGCTCGAGAATGACGAGGACCTTGAGTGGTTTTACAGCAACCTTCCTCAGCATCCATACGTGATGGAGGAATTCGTATACGGCTACATATATTCTTACGACGCGATAGTGACAGCAGAGGGAGAAGTGCTCTTTGAAAGTTCCAACTGGTTCCCGCCGTCGATCGCGGATCTGGTCAACAAGGGTCTTGAGCTTACGTACTATACGCTGCCTGAGGTGCCTAAGCAGCTTCGCGAATTCGGACGCGCTACTATAAAGGCGTTCAAGGTCAGGAGTAGATTCGTTCACTTCGAGTTTTTCCGCCTGACTCAGGCCAGAAAGAACCTTGGCGAGGTAGGCGACTTTGTAGGCCTCGAGGTCAATATGAGACCTGCCGGCGGGTATACTCCTGACATGATGAACTACTCGCATAACACGGATGTCTATGAGATCTGGGCTGAGATGGTAGCTTACAACGAACGCAGACTGCCTGACATCGGAGGAGATCAGTACTGCGCGTACGCATCCCAGAAAGACATCCATAAGTATAAGAACAGTCATGAAGAGATCATGGCAAAGTACGGACACTGCATGAAGATGGCAGAGCGCATGCCTGATGTGCTGTCCGGCGCAATGGGCAATCAGATGTACACGGCAGTATTTAAAACATTTGAAGAGGTAGAGGAATTCTTCAGCTTCGTGCAGGAACGCGCAGAATAGGGGAAACAGGATGAACGATTATTACAAAAAAGAGTACAGTTGGATAATGGACAGAGAGATGGAACACGCGGTCTTTGGAGACAGCGGAGTTCTGTGCGTGGCTTTCGGACCGCAGAACGGTCACACATATGATTTCAGAAACTTCGGAATGATCGATACGATCGCGCCTTGGATCGAGTCAGGAAAGCTCAGAGTGCTCTGCGTTGACAGCATTGACGAGGAGACATGGTCAGCAGAGGGACGGAACGAGCGAGAAAGGCTCGAGCTCCAGGAGAGATGGTTCCGCTATGTCACGGATGAGCTTATCCCGCAGTACACCGACAGGGAGAGAGCCATCACGACAGGATGCAGCATGGGAGCGACACATGCAATGAACTTTTTCTGCCGCCGTCCGGACATCTTTGGCGGAGTTATCGCCATGAGCGGACTCTATGACACGAATTACTTCTTCCATGCATACAAGGACGACCTTACATACGCGAATTCGCCTATAGAATTCATTCCGGGCATGCCGGACAATCACCCATGGCTTGAGCTCTACAGGGAAAGCAGCATAATTTTCTGCTCAGGCCAGGGCGCATGGGAAGACGAGATGAGAGTCGATCTTCAGAAACTGCATGAGGCATTTGAGAGCAAAGGAGTACCTCACTGGGCAGACTACTGGGGCTATGATGTCAACCACGACTGGCCATGGTGGAGAAAGCAGCTTCCGTACTTTATGAGCAGCATACTGGGAGCACCGTAAATGCACTTTCAGGCGGTCCCGCGCAAGCGCGCGAGGCCGCTTTTTATGTTGCTGAAAATACTGAAAAATAGGTGTTGACAAGCAGCGCGGGTGAGAGTATATTATGCGTAGTGATTAGCACTCTCGATAGTCGAGTGCTAACAAAACGAAACAAAACAGCAGGAGGAAAGACATGGATCTGAGCGAAAGACAATTACAGATACTGCAGGCGATCATAACAGACTATGTAGAGAACGCCGAGCCGGTCGGTTCGAGATCGATCGCAAAGAAATATGACCTTGGCGTCAGCCCGGCCACGATCCGCAACGAGATGGCGGATCTCGAGGAAATGGGATACCTGACGCATCCGCATACTTCGGCGGGAAGGGTTCCATCGGACAAGGCGTACAGACTGTATGTAAATGATTTGATGAAAAAGAAAAACCTCTCCGCCAAAGACAAGCGCATGATCAACGAGCGCCTGGTCGCGAGCAGAGACGAGTTCGACCGTACCATAAGGCACGCGGCGGAGCTTCTCTCGGAGATAACGCATCTGGCATCGTTCGCGATGACACCTGCGACCAATCAGGAGACGATAAGCTTTATAAGGCTCCTGCCTGTAGACGAGAGCACGCTCATTCTCATGATAGTAGGAGACAGCGGCAACGTGACAAACACCACGCTGAGGCTGAATGTGCCGTACACCCAGGAATCGCTTGAGCTCCTGAGCAAGAACATGACGGTAAGCTATAAGGGCCGCACTCTCGACGATGTTCTCAAGAATGAGATCGCCGAGGATGTCGGGTCGGACATCGAAGCTCTTGCTCAGCTGAAAGGCAATGTAATGCCTAGCTTCATAAGGACGCTTGAGGACATGCTGAACGTCAATCTGTACATGGAGGGCATGACAAACATCTTCAATCTGCCTGAGTACACGAGCATTGACAGGGCGAGAGACTTCATGGAGCTCTTCGCGAGAAAAGACTGGTTCACCCAGAAAATGCTGGCCAGAGACGACGGAGTCGTGGTCACCATAGGCGAAGAGAACGACAAGATGAAGGACTGCACACTGATCACGGCGACATACCATGTAGACGGTAAGCTGGTCGGAAAGATCGGAGTCATAGGACCGACAAGAATGAAATACGATGAGATAAC
>SVCR01000242.1 GCA_015058265.1 Clostridiales bacterium | reverse complement strand
TGACCCGCCACTGACGATCGAATATGGAACCCGCCGCCTACTCCGTTGAGGCGGGGGACATCCGGCGTCTGTTATATTTCTTCGACAGCGTCTGCAGATACATCCTGCGGTTCACTGCGGTTCCATTTCTTTGCCCAGATCTCCATGATCTCATCATGGTATTTAGGATTCATCAGGCGGATCGCCCAGACTGCCGCAAAGACCGATGCGGCTACAGTGATCCAGTCCCCGACGCCCATGCCGGTCATGACCCCGCCGCTGGCATACAGATCAGCACGGATCATTTCCACAAAGTCCACACTCCAGTGACCCAGTATGGTCGGCCAGAGATTGCCGGTACGCAGATAGACCGCGCCGAAGAGCATTCCTACTCCGGTGGCATAGAACGCCTGTATAACTACAGACTTCGGGTCTCCACCGGCCATTATGTTCTCAAGGTGTATCATTCCGAACACCACAGAGGACAGCCAGAATATGACCTTGATCTGGTTCTTTGACCTGATCGTCCTCATGTAATTGGCAACACCCAGTCCGCGGAACATCACTTCTTCGCCGAATCCCGGAGCCGTAGCTCTTAGCAGAGCGATAAGCACGTTGCCCGTGCCGAGAGTTACACAGCTGACAATACTGCCCGTGTAGTGGAACACGAGGAACGGCAGGAGCATCAGCAGACCCTCCTTGAGGCCGTCCTTGCTGAGGCATCCCTCAAAGGACGGTCTGAACCAGAACTTGAACAGCAGCAGCGCGACAAGCGCCGATACAGCGACTCCGACTCCCATGGCGGACTCAGTCATCTGTCCTGCGACTTCAGATTTGACCGCATAGTCCGGTATTATCCCGGCCAGCAGCTTGTCGAGTCCTGTGCCCAGTGTCGACTCAACAATCGAAACAAAAATCAGAAGCAGGAAATAGCCTACTATCGCGTGATTTAATATTCTATGATTTCTTTTATCCATTCTGTTCATTATCCTCCCCGGAATATTATACACGAGCCGGAGTTTATGGTTCAATTCCCCTGACAGCATCGGCTAAGGCGAGGAACATATCCGACTTCAGCACCGCGATGCCCTGGTTCTCATCGCCGAGCACCACGAGCTTGTCTCCCGCCGATATATTGAAGAGCTTTCTTGCATCGGCAGGTATCACTATCTGTCCTTTGTCGCCGACCGTGACCATGCCGAACAGATGCTTGCCCTTGGGCGGCAGGCCGAGTCCGTGGTTCTCCTCAGATTCATAATTCGCCAGGTCGTCCAGGCTCACATCAAATATGTCTGCGATCATGCGGCATTTATCCAGATCGGGCACCGTCTCACCGGCTTCCCACTTCGCGACAGACTGCCTGCTCACTCCCAGCTTCTCCGCAATATCCTCCTGCGTCATCTGGCGCAGTCTGCGAAGCGCAGCAAGATTATCCTTGAACATCCTTTTGCTCCTTCCTGATCCCGAGCACCAGCCATCTGTATACCGGGATCCTTGAGATTATTGCGTACAGGCCGTATCCGAATACGAATCCGGCTGCAAGGCTCAGCATATAGCAGGCAGGCGCAGGCAGAAGGCCCGGCTTGGCTATGTACAGAGCCACCATCGAGATACTCAGGTAGTGGAACAGATACAGCCCGAAGCTTTTACTGCTCATCCACCGGGTGAAGCGGTTACTGAAATCACCGTATCTTGCCATCCCGCCAAGCACTGCCAGCGAGCCGAAATACGCGCATGCTGCATACAGAGCTCCTCTGTTGGCCGGCTTGTCGGCATAGTTCTCCCCGAAATACTTCACGGTAAATATTATGCACAATACGGCGCCCGCAGCCATCATAACGGGTGCGATCCTCCTGATCCTGTCCATCACCTCATCATTTGAGAAGACATAGTATCCGAGATAAAAGAATACAAAGTACAGACCGAATCTGTACACCGATATGATCGGAGTGTTAAGGATCTGAGCAGCGCCCCATACCGGGAAGAAGAACAGAGGTATCAGCCATAGCGGCGTCTTCGCCCCCGCTTCAAGCAGCCTCCCCTTCTCAGTCTTCCTGACCGGGATGAGTATCATGCTGTATATCCACAAAAGATGCATGAACCACATCACTCCGCTTCCCGAAGCCAGCATGATCAGATATATGCCCGGCTTTGGAACACCGGCGGCCTTAAGATCACTGAAGCCGTCTGACAGAGACAGACTCACGTATCCCTGGATGAAGTAGAACACGAAGAGCCCCAGCGTCGAAGGCACGAGCAGCTTGCGCGTCCTGCTCCTGACAAAGTCCTTCTCCGTATGTTTCTCAAGATAATACCTCGAGCTCACGCCGGATATCAGGAAGAGCACGGGCATTATCCACGGATACACCAGATACATGAACGCATCATAGTGCTGGACCGGCAAATCTGTTATCCTGCCGAGTCCGCCCAGGATTCCCTCCGCATTGTACATGTAGAGCACGTGATACAGCAGCACGGTCACCACTGTTGCCCATCTAATATTGTCTATGTAGTACTTTCTCATAAAAATCCCACCTTTGCAACTATTGTTAACATCAGTATAGCTGCATCGATGGGATTGTCTACCAACCATAATTAACAATTCGGGCCTGTTTATGTTAAAACCGGTTGCGCATCAGCGGATGGTTCACGATGGATCTCACCGAAGATCATCAGACCTCGATGAAGTCACTGATAAAGATATCCGGACTGTTTTCCGGTGCAGTTTTTATGCAATCTATCCACTCGTCATAAGCGTCCCAATATTGTCTGTCAAGAGCGTCTGCTTCTTTCCTTCTTCCTGCATTTCGCAGAGTTTCCATTTTTCTCTGCACTTTATCTCTTACGTTTATCATGTCTCTCTCTTCACTCTCCCGGAATGCCCTTCTGCCGCCGGATACGGATTCGAGTTCCTTCAGCCCAAGAGCTTTGGCTTCGTCGTTGCAGTATCTCTTATCCATTTCTGTTTTTCCTCCCTCGTTTGTTTTTCTGTTGTTTACGACATGTCTTGCTGACTCTCATTAATTATACAATTATAACAGTATAAAGAGACCATCCATACGTACATATTTGTGTTATCCCGGACACGAAAAAAGGCATGGTCTGCCGGTCACAGCAGAGCATGCCTTCTCATACAGCTTCAACCATATTGAATTTGATTTCACTATGGTCGTCGTGTTTCTTCTATTCGTCCTTTTGGTTTTTGTCTGAATCTTCGCTATCTTCTATGTGATCGTTGTCTTTCTTGTCATCCTCGTTCTTTTTATCAGCCTTTACGGCAAGGGCAAAGAATGCGAATGCAAGTACGAAATCGCCATAGGCCATGGTCCTGGAGCCCGAACCGGTCATAAGCATGGTTATTCCTATAGCAAGAAAAATCACACCGAATATCAGATACTTTTTTCCGCTCATCTGCATTGACCCCCCTAGTACTCTAGTACAGCTTTGCTCCTGCCGGGATCCTGTCGTCCACGAGCAGGAGATTGA
>SVCR01000241.1 GCA_015058265.1 Clostridiales bacterium | reverse complement strand
GCTCAGAGAAAATGCCGCCTGGCTGCTTACAGTCGCTGACAGACTGAGCTGATGGGGGGTCCAGATGAGTTATAAGATATTCGTTATCAATCCGGGATCGACCTCGACCAAGCTTGCTTTCTTCGAGGACGAGAATAAACTGTTTGAATTGAAGCTGTTCGAGGATGCAGAGGAACTCGCTAAGTATAAGACGATCGAGGAGCAGCTGGATTACAGACTCCGCCTTATACATAAATTCCTCGACGATAATGGCATCGACCTTAACGGAGTGGACGCTATAGTCGGAAGAGGCGGTTCGTGCATGCCTTGCCGCAGCGGTACATATGAGGCAAATGAGCGTCTCGTCCATGACAACCTGTACAAAGTCACAGGTACTGACCATCCGGCCAATCTCGGAATCCCGCTCGCAGTCGAGCTCCGTAAGAAGTACGGCGGCAGGGTATTCATGGTCGACGGACCTAAAACAGATGAGTTCATGGATGTTGCGAGGATCACGGGTGTGCCGGGACTGTACCGGCTGTCCAGCACGCATGCGCTGAATCTCAAAGGAACAGTAAGACTCCACTGCAAGAAGAACGGTGTCAGATACGAGGATGGGAATTACATAGTCTGCCATATCGACGGAGGCATGACAGTCTCAGCCCATGATCACGGACGCATGGTCGACGCGACCAATAATGCAGCCGGGGAAGGACCGTTCACACCTACAAGAACAGGGGCTCTGCCTGTACAGGGCGTGATCGATCATTTCTTCAGAGATCTGGAAGCTTCAGCACAGCAGGAAGGGAAAGAGCCGTCAGATGCCGATCCTGCAGCTGCCGTCAAAGCAGCCAGAGAGGTGCTCACGAGGAACGCCGGACTCACGGGATACTTCGGGACTTCGAATTCAGATGTGATCCATGAGATGGTAGAGGCCGGAGATCCCAAGGCTGTCAGAGTCTGGGACGCCATGATATACAACATATGCAAAGCGATAGGAGAGATGTCTGTCGTGCTGTCGGGCAAAGTCGACGGGATAGTGTGCGGCGGCGGACTCCTTCGGTTCGATGATCTGAGGCAGAAGATAGAAGATAGGTGCGGATGGATCGCGCCGGTCAGCTTCTATCCGGGAGAAGTCGAGCATGAAGCTATGGCTGCCGGTGCGCTCAGGGTTCTGAGAGGCGAGGAAGAGCCTCAGGAATATACCGGCATCCCCGTATGGCAGGGCTTCGAGGACTGACATTTCACTCTTAACTAATCAGACCATACTGACAGAATGGCATGACCGCCATAGATGCAGTGTGGTCTGTTTGTTTGATCGCAAACGTCGAGCCTAGCGTAAATGCATTGAACAATTTCATATAAAAATAAAATACAGCCCGTCAATCGATACGCGAGTGAGACTTGCGAGGGATCCGAGGCAGTTCACTAAGAGAGCGAGAGCATGATGGCCGGAGTTGTGCAACCGCAGCGAAGCGGAGCTTTGCAAACTCCCCCATCATGCCGAACGAACGCAGATGAAATGGCCGGATCGCGAACGTCGAACACAGCGTATCGACAGACGGGCTGATTAATTTGATAATAAAGAGATTATATCGGATCACTGCTCCTTCGCAGCTGCGAGCTCAGCAACAATGCGGTCATACTCTTCTTCGTCGAGAATATAGTGCTTCTTATACAGCAAATATACGGCTCCCATCATAACGAACGGGATCAGGCACATAACGAGAAGGAGACCGTGGCTTTGCCCTGAACTGACAGATGCTATGACAGAGTCGATCTGAGACAGCTTATCCGCTTCCGAGATGCTGCCTATATTCGCTGCCTGCTCGAGAGAGCTGATCTGGTTGGTGTAGTTGGTGACACCGAATATCAGATAGGATACGGATGTAAGGAGCACGCACAGAGCGCTGCCCATCTTGGTGAAGAACGGTCTGATGGAAGCGACGATGGCTTCATCCCTGGTGCCGTTCTTGTATTCGTTGTATTCGACCGTGTTTATGATCGAGAGCATCATGATGACGTAGTAGCAGTTCATTCCGAGCTGAGCCAGCATGTAGCCTACAGTCGTGACCCAGAATGAGGTCATCGTGGCAGGCATGAACAATCCGGCACAGAGCATCACGGCGAAGCCCACTGTCAGGACGATGCCAAAGCTCTTGAGGAGCGTTTTCCTGTGCCACTTCGACGACAGCCAAGGATAAGCGATCAGCAGGAATGCCGAAGCTGACAGACCGATAGTCGAGAACAGGGAGTAGAGCCCGCCTTTATATCCGTAAGTGAAATAGATATATGTTGAACCGATACCGCCGATGATGAGATCAGCACCTATCTGATGCAGCAGGAAGATCAGGCACATCCATGAGAGCTGATCATTCTTGACAATTGTCGATACGATCTTGCGGAAACTGACAGGAGGAGGAGTCACATCCATGTATGAACGGTCCTCAGTAACGCCGAAAATGGTGAAAGAAAGAAACAGCGGCGCCAGTATGCAGAATACGAGAGCCACTCTGCCGTAAGCTGTCTGAGCATTACCTCCGATAGTTCCTGCTCCGGTGGTAAGCATCGGAATAGCAAGACCTGCGAGACCTCCGCCGATACCGGCCGCGAGATTGGTCATCGCAGTCAGCTTGTCCCTCGTCCCGCCGTCTTTGCTCAGCGACGGGATCATGCCCCAATAGGAGATATCGTGCATGGTGTATGTGATACTGTATGCAAAGTATATGATCCCGAAGAACCATATGAACGCCCAGCCCTCGAGCCGGATGTTGAATGCGAGATATACCACAATCGATGTACTGAGTATTCCGATCAGGAGCCAAGGCTTGTACTTGCCCCAGCGAGTCCTTGTACCTTCGATGATGTTGCCCATCAGAGGGTCGTTCAGGGCGTCGAAGACACGTGCTCCTATCATGATGCCGGTTATGGCCATGAGCTGAGCAGGGGTCAGGTTGTGAGTGAACAGGACATAGAGAAGGATATAATTCGTGAATAGGTTGTAGATCATATCTCTTCCCAGCGTACCTATAGGAAACATGAACAGGTTGCGCTTTGCCTGAGCAGGAGTTATGCTGTTGTTCTTATCCATTTCTGTGTTTCTCTTTCTGTATCTTCGTGTGACCGGATCGAGCATATTATATGCTTTTCAGGAATTCGAGACTGTTCCAGTCCTTGTTCTTCCATATCCTCTTGTATTCTTCATATGATGCCAGCTGCTCTTCGTCGTACAGACCCATGTTGTCCGATGTCAGCAGAAAGCTGCCGTACTGAGCGCAGACTCTGGCGTGCATATCCTTGCGTTCGCTGATGAGCTTGATGTTGTCCCTCCTCAAGAAGAACACATCGGGGTCGTTTAAGAATGCTCTTCCGTCGAGCTGTCTGCGGTAGTATATGTCACCGATCGCGTTCCTGGTAGAAACGATCTCTCGGTTGATCTGCCGCATCAACCATGTGTTCTCCCAGTCAAGACCGGCATCGCATCCTA
>SVCR01000240.1 GCA_015058265.1 Clostridiales bacterium | reverse complement strand
TCTATGGTATCCAGAACCCTTACAGCGTCGTCCGGATCGACATTGCTTATGAATCTTGCTTCCATGAGGAGCCTGCCTCTCGGTCTCGCCCAGTTTTCAAGAGCTATATACATTGCCCTCGGACCGAGGTCGCTTCCGCCGATACCGATCTGTACTACTGTATTGAATTTATCACCGTCCGCGTTGCAGACTTCGCCAGAGTGAACCTTTGAGGCAAACTCCGCGATCTTTGCCTGTTCTCCCGTATAGAAAGCTCTCTTGTCGACTCCGTCAGCGATGACCGGATCTCCGAGCTGTCCGCGGGTGAGGTGATGCAGGACGAGTCTCTTTTCGCCTGTGTTGATCATCGCGCCGTTATACAGTTCTTTAAACTTTCCCTCAAGCTCGGATTCCTTCGCGAGATCCGCAAGCATTGAGAGGACCTCGTCATCGACCTGCTTTGAGGCGAAATTGTATATAAGCCCGCATCCCATAGGGACCGAATAATCCCTTACGCGCGAAGCGCCTTTATCTCCCGAAAGGGCGTCTCTGAGGTCGACGCGGTGTTCGGATGCCATAAGCGCCTTATATGAATCAAGTTTGTCAAGATTTTTCCATTCTGCCATGATATGCCTCCCGGTCCGGCAGCCGGCCGGCTGCCTCGTTTGTCGGTATTTATTTGATCAATAATTAATTTACTACATCACAGTCAGGTTTACAACAGTGCGGTGCAGCAGCCTGAGCTCAGATCATTCAAGTTCCATGCTCAGCTCGGCATAGCCGTTGTCAAAGGTAAGATGTCCCATTGAACCGTTTATGATCGTGAACGACGGTTTTGTATGACCTATGTCGGCATTCCATATAAGAGGAACATCCAAATCACCGAAGACTCTTTCAAGCTGCTCAAGATAATCCATATCGTCAGCGTCTCCTGTAAAGCAGGTACGTCCGATGACTACAGCTGAGGCATACTCAAACAGTCCCATATGTTTCAGTTTTGTAAGGGCATACATAAGGTTCATGGGATTCAGCTCAAAGTTGTCAAAGAACCATATAAGCCCGTCCTCCTTATACCTTTCGGCAAATCCAGCGAGATCTTCATAAGGTGTTCCAGCAACCCAGTCTATGACATCGATGCATCCTCCGATCAGTCTGCCTGTGACATCCAGTTCAAATTCTTCGTGAAGCTCATAAGAAGGGAGGTCATAGTCTGAATGCTCAGTGTCATCGACTTCAGCCGGACCGCCTCTTAAAAGGATCCATTCGACCGGCGTATCCATCTCATACTCTCCGGTCTCTTCGTTGAATCCCATCGAGCAGTACATTTCGTATGACTGCTGGACCGGCAGATCGCCCGAGATCACCGAAAGAGCGTCATACTGGAATTTGTGAAGAGGTCTCCAGTCCCATGCTCCGGCATTTACACCGTAAATGGTCGCTATGTCCAGGACCGTTGTCATCAGTATCTCTATGGCGGTAGGATCGGAGTAGCCCGAGAACCACTTGGGATTATCAATGAGAAGCTGCTGATCTATATACGGAAGCATCTCGATATTGTAGTCGCCGCCCGAAGCGCTCATGACCATATCGATATCTTCATCTGCGATAAGCGAATTGAATTCAGCGCCCCGGATCTCAGCAGGGGCAGAAGGGCAGTCCATGCTTCTGACACTTTCTGTCTCGTATGTATCGAATCCTGCATCACGCAGCACGTCGAGCGACATATCGAAGTATTCCTCTTTATATCCGACGCCGGCGCTCGGTGCGCATATGCCGATCAAAGAGCCTTCTTTGGGAAATTCAGGGTAGATCATTTATAGGTTCTCCTTTTTGCATGTTTTTCAGACCGTATGATTATAGCACGAACTGTGAAAAGTGAGCTTGTAAAATGATGTTATATTAACGATTATCAGCGCTTTTCAGAGCAATTGATACAGACAAAGATTAAGACAAACTTCAGATGCCTTGAAAAACGGTAAGTTTGATTAAAGCAAGTCAGATAATTATTTAACAAAGTTGTTGTTGCCCTATTGCTTTTTATAAGGTACAATTATGATGTAATGGAAAAGCCTTGAAATCATTGAGTTTGAGGCGCTAAATACCCATTAGTTTTGTAGGAATTGTGAGGGTGTCTGTGCATGTGTTGAGGTACAGACATCAGGATGAAGGAGGCACTAGCGATGAAAGTATCGAGCGTTCCTTTCAAAGGAACAAAAGATCAGGAAGCTAAACTGCTCGAAGTGATCGCAAAGTACAAAGGTCAGAAGGGTGCCCTGATGCCTATCATGCAGGAGGCACAGGATATCTACGGATACCTTCCGTACCAGGTACAGAAGATCATTTCCGATGAGACGGGTATTCCGATCGAAAAGATTTATGGTGTAGCTACTTTCTATGCGCAGTTTGCGATGTCGCCTAAAGGCAAGTATGTAGTATCGGTTTGTCTCGGTACCGCATGCTATGTAAAGGGCGCCGGCAAGATCCTCGAAGAAGTCGAGAAGAATCTCGGCATCGGAGACGGAGAATGCACGGCTGACGGCAAGTTCTCTCTTGAGGTTTGCCGCTGCGTCGGAGCCTGCGGACTTGCACCTGTTATGATCGTTGCCGGAGATGTATATGGCAAGATGACACCTGATAAAGTTCAGGGCGTTCTTGCCAAATATGAATAACGCATAATGGAGGGCAGATCATGAAAACACTTCAAGATTTAAAAGACATCAAGGCGGCTAAACACGGTCAGATCGATATCAGATTCAATCCTGACACAGCTGAAGAAGCCGTCAAGACCTACGTAATGGTTTGCGGAGGTACAGGCTGCCAGTCCAATCACAGCGTTGAGGTCATCGATGAGCTCAAAAAACTCATTGCTGACGCAGGCAAGCAGGACGAGATCCAGATCATCCAGACAGGATGCCAGGGACTCTGCGCAAAGGGACCTATAATGGTAGTACATCCGGGCAACGTTTTCTATCAGGAAGTAAAGCCTGAGATGGCAGCCCGCATCTTCAACGAACACATAATCGGCGGCACTCCTGTTGAGGATTTCCTCATGGTAGAAGAACTCACAAACGGAGAGAAGATCCATTATGTTGATTCGGCATTCTATAACAAACAGCTCAGGATGGCGCTCCGCAACTGCGGAAAGATCGATCCTGAAGACATCGATGAGTATGTAGCCAGAGACGGTTATCAGGCTCTTGCCAAAGCTCTGTGCGAGATGACACCTGACGAGGTCATCCAGACAGTGCTTGACTCCGGTCTCAGAGGCCGCGGCGGAGCAGGATTCCCTACAGGCAAGAAGTGGATGTTCGCTTCGGGCAACAGGGGCAAGGTGCAGAAGTACGTAGCCTGCAACGCTGACGAAGGCGACCCGGGTGCTTTCATGGACAGATCCATCCTCGAAGGTGACCCTCACTCGATCATCGAAGCGATGGCTATTGCCGGCTATGCTATCGGAGCAAGCCAGGGCTATATATATGTAAGAGCAGAGTATCCTATCGCTGTTG
>SVCR01000013.1 GCA_015058265.1 Clostridiales bacterium | reverse complement strand
TATCATAATGTAGTTGATGAACTCTGGAGGCAGGTCGAAGACTGGAGAGCTGAGATCATCATCATGTACCAGAACGTAGCCTGCAAGAACATGGCTACACTTCAGGGTATCCTCGACGATCAGTGCAGAGACAGGAATTATCACATGATCTGGATAGAGCATGATCTGATGGATCCGAGAACAGTTTCCAGAAAGACCATGAGGGGCAAGGTCAATGAGTATATGAGAACTGTTATGAGAGCAGAGCCGGTAGATCCTACCCTTGAAGACTTTGATGACGAGATCTCGATGTAATCTCATGAACGGGACAGTTTTTACGATAAAGATCGCCGGAGACGGCGGGGCAACACATATTTTCTAAAAAAGGAGAGAAAGAAATGAAATATTATGGCGGCTGTGATGTAGGTTCTACTTATACTAAAGCAGTTATCCTTGATGAGGATGGGAAGATGCTTGCTGATACCACTATCAAGAGCAAGATCAACTCCGAGCAGTCTGCAAAGATCGCAATGAAAGAAGTACTCGACAAGGTAGGACTGAAGTCCTCTGAAGACTTGGCATACCTGATCGGGACCGGATACGGCCGTAACAAGGTTCCTTTCGCCGACGAGAATATCTCTGAGATCTCATGCCACGCGATGGGCGTACATGTTACAGATCCAACAGTCAAGGCTATCATCGACATAGGCGGTCAGGACGTAAAGGGCATAGCTGTTGATACAGACGGAACAGTCAAGAACTTCGCTATGAACGATAAGTGCGCTGCAGGAACGGGAAGATTCTATGAAGCAATGGCAAGATCCTTCGAGATGACACTTCCGGAGTTCTCCAAGCTGTCGCTTTCAGCTAAGAACGTTATTCCTATCACTGCACAGTGCACAGTATTTGCTGAGTCTGAGGTCATCACTCTTGTCGGAGAGGACAAGCCGATGGACGAGATCGCTGCGGGTATCCAGATGGCTGTTGCTAAGAGATGCTTCGTAATGGCTAAGAAGGCAGGCGCTACAGATTCCATTACTCTGACCGGCGGATGCGCTAAGAACGACGGTCTTAAGGATGCTATCGAGCACGTACTCAAGCTCAAAGTAATTAATCTGAAGACAGACCCTCAGCTGATGGGAGCACTCGGCGCTGCTGAATTCGCGCGTCAGAAGGGACAGGCCAGATAGTAACTGAAAGAAGGAGATCATTATGGCAGGCAAGAAGAATTGTCCTGTTTGCAAGGTAGTGAAGACTACTGTCAAGGTCGGCTGCATAGCAACAGGCACCCTGTTTACGGTCTATATGCTCAATCTCGATCAGAAGCTGCTCGCATGGGCTTATTCCAGAGTAAATGAGATATTCGACCGCAAACCGGCAGACATTAAATTCTAGGTAAACTGAAATAGGGGGGCGGCGCAGGGCATAATATATTGCTCTGCGCCACTTCGAGTATTTGCTGCTTAAACATAGCAGGGACTGATTCTCTGATCGGATATAAAGATGGAATTATACAATACAATAATTGAAAAAACAGCAGGACTTCTCGGAGATACCGTTCCGAAGAAATATGATTATGATCCCGGAAGGACATGGGAAGATGTTGGCGGCAATCAGTTAGTCATGATGAAGGAATCTGCATATGAGCTCGGCGGAGATAATAAACCCGCTGTCAATTATGCCTGCGTTTCTTCGGGTGATTATGCAGACAAGGATGAGATCCTGGTATATGGAAAGGATCTGAATCAGATAAGAGGCAGTGTTCCTTTTGCCAGGATAGCTATCATCAAGGTAAGAGACCTTAAGGGCGAAGGAGAAGAGGATACTGAGCCTCTGTTCAGAGCGATCCAGGACATCGACTTTGTCAAATATCATGTTTATCCTAAGGGATATATGATCAGATCATCTTCAGACAGCTTCCGTGAGCAGGTAAGAGTGTCCAAGGAAGCAGTAAAGAAGGGTATCACCTTCGAGCAGGTAGGGAATTCTTACATTGCTCAATATAAGAAGAATCCTGACATACTGGCAGTGAAGCTGATATTCGTGACTGCTGAGGATGCCGACTATGCGGGGATGAGAGCAGACGCGAAGAAGACAAGAGATATAACACTGACGCTTTCCAAGATCCTCGAAGGAATGGCGACAGACTGTCACAGCTGCAGCCTGAGGGAGATCTGCGATGAAGTAGAGGGACTCAAAGAACTGCACTTTGGCAAAGAGAAGAAGGAATTCAACAGATAAATTATCAAAATCCCTTGCAATCACTTGCATGCGGTGATATACTCATCAAGCTGTCGCAGGATCGTAAGGACCTACCAGCGGTGACTTGGGCATACCAGCATGGCATGGGACAGACAGCATGGAACGTTTCATATATGTCATAAGGTAAGCTTTTATGACAAATAATTACAGAAAGAGGTACCAACATGAAGGAAGGAATCCATCCTGATTATAAGGAATGTAAAGTTACTTGCGCATGTGGGAATACATTCATGACTCTCTCCAACAAGGACGAGATGAGAGTAGACATCTGCTCAGAATGCCACCCATTCTTTACAGGCCAGCAGAAGTTTGCTAACAGAGGCGGCCGTGTTGAGAAGTTCAAGAACAAGTACAACCTGTAATCAAAGACAATCCGGAACCGGAGCAGAGGCTCCGGTTTTCTGTTGCAAAAATTTCTCATAATGCATTAACCTTAAATTTTGTTGATTTAGGGCAAGCAAGTGAAATATAATATCTCCAAATTATTATAGGAACAAACTGCTTATCATTGGTAATTTAGAATACAGTTCAGGACGTCGGGGGGCAACTGGAATGATATCAATTGAATTTGAAAACAAATCATCACGAAGCTTGTATGTACAGCTTTATGATTATCTCAAGAGAGAGATCTCAGAGGGAAGAATAAAGACCGGAGAGAGACTGCCATCGCTCAGGAGTCTGGCAGGTAATCTCGGGGTCAGTGTTACCACTGTCAAAATCGCATATGATCAGCTGATCACAGAGGGATATCTTATCAGCAAACCGCAATCCGGATTCTATGCGGCACAAGGTGCAGAGGGAAACGGTTCGGGGAGCACCTCCGGCAATACTGAAGAGGAGTTCTCGGAAAGATTCGAAGAGAAAGCTATGATCAGAGCCAGAGAGTCCACTATTCTGCATGATCCGGAATCCTTTGACTTTGTCAAATGGAAGAAATGCATGGCAACTGTTCTGAATGATACGCCGGAGCTTCTGCTCACTGATGCGGATAAACAGGGAGAGCCATATCTGCGCAGCCAGATCGCTTCTTATTTATATAAGTCAAGGGGCGTGATCTGCAATGAGGATCAGATCGTAATAAGTGCAGGTACTCAGATCCTGACAGGATATCTGGCAAGGATCCTCAGGCTTATGGATATCGTTCATGTATCTGTAGAAGATCCCGGTTATACTCCTGTCCGTAATATATTCAGAGACTGGGGCTTCAGC
This sequence comes from Clostridiales bacterium, assembly GCA_015058265.1. The sequence goes on along the minus strand of SVCR01000013.1, from coordinate 12,005 downwards.
ATGAGCCACATTCCTGTAGTAGATAATGGGATACAGATAGAGAAGCTGCCGGTGAATATTCGAACTGCAGTATATGTCTGCCCGCAGAATCAATTCCCTACAGGAGCTCTCATGCCGATAGCACGTCGGCGGGAGCTGCTCAATTGGGCTGATGCCAATGACAGTATAATAATCGAAGACGATTACAACAGTGAGCTGAGATATACCGGAATGCCTGTGCCTGCTCTGCAGGGACTTGATGATAACGGCAGGGTCATATATATCGGATCCTTCACATCTACGCTTTTTCCGTCTGTGCGCATAAGCTATATGGTACTGCCTCCGGAGATGATCAAAATCTACGAAGGTATCAAGGTCAACTATGATCAGAGCTGTTCCAAGACAGAACAGCTTACGCTTGCCCGTTTTATGGAAAGCGGTTACTATCATGTAAATCTGAGAAGGATCAAGAAGCTGTATTCACGCAAGCTCAAGGAGACGCTTGATATAATCAAGCAGTATGGGGAGCGAGGTCATTTCCTCACTGCTGAGAACACGCAGTCAGGTATAAACCTGATCATGAAGTGCGATGTTTATTACAGGGAGCTAAGCAATTGCAAGGATGGCGGCGCGAAAACAGAGGAGATCCGCGGCAAAATGGCTGCGCAGTTCATACAGTGTGCAGAGGCCAACGGGATCAAAGTAAGAGATATAGAGCAGCTTGACTACGGCGCTAAGATATACCTGTCGCTGTACTACAGCCAGATCCCGTTCGATAAGATAAAGGAAGCTGTAAGCAGCATGATAAGAGGGTTCGTGGATATCGTTCGTCCGGGATGCGTGGAAGAAGCTTCAGTACGTGAGGAGATCCTGCTGTCAGGAGGAGAAGCGGAGTTGCTCTCCGATCACTATGACAGGCTATCTGAGGCTCTGACTGCAATAGGAGTACAGATACCGTTCAGCGAAGAAGAACTCCGAAACAGAATAAATGAACTCAGAGATGAAAGCGGAGTTACAGACCATGTTATTATGATAGAGGCAGACGCATCAGGATATATATCCATGCACCTTGTTCCGGAATACTGTCCGGACTCAAAATAAACAGGTCAAGATCATTGAAAAAAGCGGCTTCAACCGCTTTTTTCTTAGGGAGACTTTGATTCTTATGTATACTGTGCTGAAATGAATTGAGTTTTCTGATATAATTAATCGGCTAAAATCGGCCACAGCAAATATCAATATGAGGGGAAATCTATCCAATGTTTGATAAACTGGACTTTATTACAGAAAAATACCAGGAACTAAGCGAGAAGGTCGCAGATCCTGCTGTTATTTCTGACCAGAAGAACTGGCAGAAGTACATGAAGGAAATGGCAGAGATCGAACCTATCGTAAAGTCATATGAATCATATCGCAAGATGCAGAGTGATCTTGCAGATGCCAGAGAGATCATAGATCTTGAGGATGACGAAGAGATGAGAGAGCTCGCCAAAGAAGAGGCAAAGGAGCTCGAGGAGAATATGGAAAAAGCTCAGGAAGAACTCAAAGTCCTGCTTCTTCCTAAAGACCCTAACGACGATAAGAATGTCATCCTGGAGATCAGAGCGGGAACCGGCGGAGAAGAAGCCGCTTTGTTCGGAAATGATCTTCTGAGAATGTATCTGAGATATGCTGAACGCCGCAGATGGAAGGCTGAGATCATCGAGATCAGTGACACCGGGATCGGCGGTATCAAGGAAGCCGTCGTAATGATCAAGGGTAAGGGAGCTTACTCCAGACTCAAGTTTGAATCCGGAGTACACAGAGTACAGAGAGTTCCTGAGACAGAGTCTTCGGGACGTATCCATACTTCTGCAGCAACAGTTGCCGTTCTTCCGGAAGTCGATGATGTAGAAGTCGAGATCAATCCTAATGATGTCAAGGTAGATGTTTACAGGGCATCCGGAAACGGAGGACAGTGCGTCAATACTACTGACTCGGCTGTACGTATGACTCATATTCCGACCGGTATTGTCGTAACCTGCCAGGATGAAAAGTCTCAGATCCAGAACAGGGAAAAAGCAATGAGAGTTCTCAAGGCAAGGCTCTATGACAAGATGGTCCAGGAGCAGAACGATAAGATCTCTGCTGACCGTAAGAGTCAGGTAGGATCCGGAGACCGCTCCGAGAGAATCAGAACTTACAATTTCCCACAGGGCAGAATTACTGACCACAGGATCAATCTTACGCTGTACAAGCTGGAGCAGTTCCTTGACGGAGATATCGATGAGGCTGTCGATGGACTGATAGCAGCTGATCAAGCCGAAAAAATGAGGGACTTCGGATAGAATGGAGACTAAGAAATTATCGACTTCACTTGAAGATATGCTCACTGCCGGCAAGATAATACGAGAGGGTGGTCTGGTTGCTTTTCCGACAGAGACTGTGTACGGATTGGGGGCAAATGCGCTTGATCCGGATGCTGTAAGATCCGTGTATACGGCAAAGGGAAGGCCTTCCGACAATCCTATGATCGTCCACATCGCAGACGCCAGAGAGCTCGAGCCATTGATCCGCGGAGGAAGAGCCTCTGTTTCTATCGATGCACTCAAAGTGATAGGAAAATTCTGGCCTGGGCCTCTGACTCTGGTATTTCCTAAGTCAGATCTCGTTCCGGATGTCACGACAGGCGGTCTGGACACAGTAGCCATCAGGATGCCGTCCAATGAGACAGCAAGAAGGCTGATAGCCGCGGCAGATCGGCCGATAGCAGCGCCAAGTGCAAATATATCCGGAAGACCGAGTCCGACAACCGCCGGGGATGTGCTCGAGGATATGGACGGCAGGATCGATGCTGTAATAATGGGCGAGCAATGTGATGTCGGGATAGAGTCAACTGTACTCGATCTCACAGGAGAAGTACCGGTGATACTGAGACCGGGAATAATCACTAAAGAATGGCTGACTTCCGTAATAGGAAAAGAGGTTGAATACGATAAATCATTATTCGAAAAGCCGTCGTCATTAGCAGATCCTCAGGAGACTGCGGCACACGAGCAGGATCCGGACAGAGGTGAAGACGACGGATTCAAGCCGAGATCTCCCGGAATGAAGTATCGTCATTATTCACCTAAAGCAAGAGTCATCCTGATAAACGGAAATGAGGGGGAATTCAGAGCCAAAGCGACCACCATCGGTCTGGGCGCGGTGCAGCAGGGATTCAGGCCGTCTGCACTTGATTACGGGGATGATCCGCGCAAAGCAGCATATAAGTTATTCGCAGATCTCCGCGAGCTGGACAGGCAGGGATATGATGTCGTCCTGATAAGGACTCTTGAGGAATCCGGATTCGGATTCAGCGTGATGAATCGCATGCTGAAAAGCGCAGGGTATGAGGTCGTAGAGTAGCATTTTTGTAAAAATATTATAGAAATCCTAATATAATTATATTTTCTGGAGGTAATTATGGCTAAACTAATGGTATTTGATCATCCGCTGATCCAGCACAAGGTCTCGATCATGAGAGACAAGAATACTCCGAGCAAGGAATTCAGAGACCTGGCGAGAGAGGTCGCGATGCTCATGGCATTTGAGGTTACCAGAGATCTTCCGACTCAGGAAGTTGAGATCGAGACACCTATCTGCGAAACTACCGTAAAAATGCTGAAAGGACTCGATGTCGCTATCGTTCCTATCCTGAGAGCAGGACTCGGCTTCGTTGACGGCATGCTCGAGATCATTCCTAATGCTAAGGTAGGACACGTTGGTCTTTACAGAGACCCTGAGACCCATGAGCCGGTAGAATATTACTGCAAGCTTCCTGAGGATATAGATAAGAGAAAAGTCATCATCGTAGACCCGATGCTCGCTACAGGCGGCAGCGCAATCGCAGCTGTTGACTTCGTCAAGAAGAGAGGCGCTAAGGAAATCAGTCTCATGTTCCTCATCGCTGCACCGGAAGGCATCGAGGCTCTTCAGCAGGCACATCCTGATGTAGATATCTTCATAGCTGCTAAGGACGAGAAGCTCAACGAGAACGCATACATCGTACCTGGTCTCGGAGACGCAGGCGACAGGATCTTCGGAACCAAGTAATCCGGAGAACGAAAACCGATCGCGTAGAAAGAGCGCACTAAGCAGAATAGTAAGGAGAATAGGAATATGAAGATCGTTATCGGATGTGATCATGCGGGCTATGAGCTGAAAGAAGCCATCAAAGCAAAACTGGAAGCGGAAGGATATGAGATGATGGACGTAGGATGCTATTCCACAGAGTCTGTCGATTATCCTAAATATGGACATGCTGTTGGCAAGGCTGTTGCTTCGGGAGAGGCAGAAAAGGGTATCGCTATATGCGGAACCGGTATCGGGATCAGCATAGCATGCAACAAGGTTCCGGGAATCAGAGCGGGACTTGTCTCGTCAGTTTGGCAGGCAGAAATGACCAAAGCCCACAACAATGCCAACGTGCTTTGCATGGGTGGGAGAGTCGTTGACAAGGAACTCGCATTTGAAATGGTCGATACATGGCTGAATACCGAATTCATGGGAGATAAGCATCTTCGCAGGATAAACGAACTCGAAGATCTGGACTTCTGATATATACAGGCAGCGAAATGCTGCCTTTTTTAATTAGTATTCGGGATGAACAGGAGGAGAAACGGAAATGAAAATAGTAGTTCTGGACGGATATACGGAGAACCCGGGGGACATCAGCTGGGGACCACTTGAGGAGTACGGGGATGTCACTGTTTATGACCGCACTTCGTATGTCGAGTCGCCTCTTATAGCTGAGAGGATCGGCGATGCGGAGATCGCCGTTACCAATAAAACACCTATCAGCAGAGAAACTATAGACCGATGCTGCGGACTCAAAGCGATCGCGGTCCTGGCTACAGGATATAATGTGGTGGACTATGAGTATGCAAAGGAAAAAGGTATTCCCGTAATGAACGTTCCTGTCTACGGAACAGATAATGTGAGTCAGTTCGCCGTCAGCTTGCTTCTGGAAGTCTGCTCACATATAGGTCATCACAATGATTCAGTTCACGCAGGAGAGTGGTCTGCAAATGCTGACTGGTGCTATTGGCATTATCCTATGATAGAAGTATCGGGCAAGACTGCAGGGATCATCGGCCTCGGACGTATCGGCACAAATACTGCAAGAATACTCAAAGCAATGAATGTGAAGGTCCTTGCATACGATCAGCATCAGAGCGAAGCCGGAAGAGAGGTCGCAGATTATGTTGACCTCGATGAGCTGCTGGCAGAGTCGGACTTCATTTTCCTCCATTGCCCTCTGTTTCCTTCAACGCAGGGGATCATCAATAAAGACAATATAGCTAAGATGAAAGACGGAGTGATCATCATCAACAACAGCCGCGGACCGCTTATCGTTGAGCAGGATCTCTTTGATGCACTGGGAAGCGGCAAGGTCGCGGCGGCGGCAGTGGACGTTGTATCCACAGAGCCGATACTTGAGGACAATGTTCTGCTTAAAGCAAAGAACTGTATAATAACACCGCATATTTCCTGGGCTACAAAGGAAGCTCGTGAACGCATCATGCAAACAACAGCGGATAATATCAGATCATATATCGAAGGATCACCGGAGAATGTGGTAAACAGATAGAAACCAACAGGTTGAAGTATGTAATAGTAAAGAAAAAAACTCGGGATCACGCATCGCCATGATCCCGAAATTTTGTTGTTGTCTGAATCCGGATGAAGGGCCGAAATGGCCGGAATTATCAGAGTGTACCGCCAAGATCGATCAAAGACCGTGCCCGACCTATATGTGTGATGGTAGCCATGTAGCTCTTCCCTATATTCCCGGCTTTCATATTATCTACTATTGCTCTGTGCTCTGTTACTGTCTGCTCTAAACGGCCTTCCGTCTTGAGCGACATCAGAGTCTGCTTTGTCATCCTGTGATAAAAAGCATCGAACAGTCCTGAAAGCTCTTCATTATTGAGAGAATAGACTATACGTCTGTGGAATTCAGAATCAAAAGCAGCAAATTCCTCTATGTCCTTAGTCGTGGAAGCTACCGCATCCATGTCCCTGACAAGACTGTCAAGAGTGTGGATCACTCGTCTGGTCTCCGCATCCTCTTTGTGGTTGGCAAGGTGCACTACACAGAATCCTTCAATAGCACATCTTACCTGATACGTATCTACAAGATCCTGTTCTGTCATCTGATGGAGACAGAAGCCCTTGCTCGGAATAACATCGATATAACCTTCCTGAGCAAGACGCTGGATCGCATCTCTCATCGGTGTTCTGGAGATACCAAGAGATTGAGAAGTCTTGGTCTCAGAATAAATGGTATCATTCTCAAATTGACCGTCAAGGATCATCTGCTTGAGAATCTCATAGGCCTTTAGCTGAAGAGGCTGTGCAGTTTTCATAAAACACCTCGTTCCTGAAATGGATCCGGCAGTAAGTTTTGTATAGATGATAATTTACTATATAGTGTACATCATACCTGTATTCCGGGTCAACAGATTGTGTTTTCTATACGAACGTTATAGAGATTGTTGATATATCAACGGTTTTGATTGACAAATAAATAATTAAGTAGGCAAATACAATGATTTTGATTGACCGGTATACCGGTATGTGATAGTATAGTCGCAGCAATACTTATTAATTAATACTTCATGACTTAATACATGATTCGTTACATCTGCTAACCTGATAATAAAGGGGATATCTGATGCACAATACCTTTAGGGAATTGCTTGCAGAAATGCAGAAAAAAACCAGAACCAGCTTGGTCATATGCTCATCAATGTTAATCGCAGGAATAATTCTGCTCGCATTCAAGCATATGGTAGGCTGGCTTTTTCTTTGCATGGGGATCGGTCTCGGATATTCTCTGTACAGCAAGAAGAACCGAACAGGAATAGAACTTGCAAAGATCTCAGATATGAACAGTTTCTGTAAAGAATTCGATTCTGAAGATGCTCAGCGTTTTGAACTTCTGGGACTGACACTCACATCCGGATACGCTGTCCTCGAACTGCCGTACCTTCAGATAATCCCTCTTGAAGGAATGGAAAAATTCGAAGTAGGACTTCATGGCGATATTCGCAAAGCTCTTTTCCTGACAGATAGAAATGGGACAAGGCATAAGATCGCTGAGACACAGAAGGGTGACGCTCTTCAGGAGGAATTCGACAAAGCTTATGAAGCGGTCCGCGCATATTTCAACAGCCGCAGCAATACCGGCGAATAAAAATGTTACTGATCATTTTCCCGGCTTTGGCGGAAAAATGAATGTAAATAATCAAATGATAATTACTATTAGTACCTATTCAGTATGAAAGGAGTGGTCAAAATGAAACTTGGATTTATTGGTCTCGGAATCATGGGACGCCCAATGGCAAAGCATCTCGTAAAAGCAGGACACGATGTAATGGTAACTGATCTCAATCAGGATCTCGTCAAGGAGCTCACAGAAATGGGAGCAAAAGCCGGCACTTATGCAGAGATAGGAAAAGAGTGCGACATCGTAATGATGATCCTCCCTACAGCAGGTATCGTTCAGAGCGTGATCTTCGGTGAAGACGGCATTGCCGCTAATATGAAACCAGGAAGCATCATTATCGACCACAGCTCCGTTACTCCTGTTGAGTCAAGAGAGTGCTATGACGGTCTCAAAGAAAAGGGTATCGGATTCCTCGATGCTCCTGTATCCGGAGGAGAGCCGGGCGCTATCGCAGGATCACTCGCGATCATGGTCGGCGGAGATGAGGACGTATTCGAGAAAGCAAAGCCTTATCTGGAAGCATATGCATCATCTGTTCTTCTTACAGGCGGATGCGGCAGCGGAAGCGTTACCAAGCTGGCTAATCAGATCATCGTAAATAACAACATTGCTATTGTATCTGAAGCACTGACATTCGCAGTCAAAGCAGGCGCTGATCCTGAGAAGGTATATCAGGCAATCAGAACAGGTCTCGCAGGATCTGCGGTACTTGATGCTAAGGCTCCGATGATGTACAACAGGAATTTTGTACCGGGCGGAACCATCAAGGTCAACCATAAAGATATAACTAACGTTGTCAAGACAGCTCATGCTATAGATGCACCTATCCCTTATACTGCACAGCTCTATGAGATCATGCAGACTCTCAAAGTCCACGGTCACCTGATGGATGACCACGCAGGTATCGTTCAGTACTTCGAGACTCTTGCAGACGTAGTAGTCAAGAAACCGGAATAGAATCTCAGTTGTATTCTGAAGTTCCATTAATAGTGTGAGCCGCATAATACGGCAGAAGGAGAGCAAAATGGCAATTAGTGCTGATACTTTAAACAGCTATAAACCGATAGATATCGAAAAGATCGATTCTCTGCTGAACGCTGAGATCGCTGCTAACAATAAGAAGATCGTAGTTCTTGATGATGACCCGACAGGAGTTCAGACTGTCCATGACATCACTGTATATACAGGCTGGGATAAGGAGAGCATCCTCGACGGATTCAATGGTGAGAACAACCTGTTCTATATCCTTACCAACTCAAGGGGCTTTACTGTTGAGCAGACGACACAGGCTCACAAAGAAATAGCCGCAGTCGTTGACGAAGTCGCTAAAGAGACAGGCAAGGAGTACATCTTCATCAGCAGGAGTGACAGCACTCTTCGCGGACACTTCCCTCTTGAGACTTCACTTCTGAGGGATGATTATGAGAAGAATACCGGCAAGAAGATAGACGGCGAGATCCTCTGCCCGTTCTTCAAAGAAGGCGGAAGATTCACTATCGATAACGTACACTATGTAAAGTACGGCGATGAACTCGTTCCGGCAAACGAGACAGAATTCGCTAAAGATAAGACCTTTGGCTATACTGCCGCAACAATGCCTGAGTACGTTGAGGAAAAGACAGGCGGAGCGTTCAAAGCAGCAGATGTTACCTGCATTTCTCTCGAAGATATCCATAATATGGACATCGACAAGATCCAGGAACAGCTCATGGCAGTCAAGGATTTCAACAAGATCATCGTCAATGCAGTTGATTATGCAGATGTAAAAGTATTCTGCGTCGCACTTTATCGCGCTATGAGGGCCGGAAAAGTGTTCATGTTCCGTACTGCGGCCTCGATCGTCAAGGTCATGGGCGGAGTCACCGATCAGCCTCTGCTTACAAGAGAGAAGATGGTCACACTCGACAATGACAACGGCGGGATCATCGTAGTCGGATCACATACGGCTAAGACAACTGCTCAGGTAGAGTGCCTCAAGGAAATGGACGAGATCACATTCGTTGAGCTCGATGCGACATTGGTCAAGGATGAGGAGGCGTTCGAAAAGGAAGTTCAGAGATGTCTTGCACTCGAAGAAGAGTGTATCCGCTCCGGTAGGACTGTTTGTTGCTACACAACAAGAGCGCTGATCACGGCAGATACAGGCAATAAAGAGGATGAGCTGAGACTGTCTGTACGCATATCAGATGCAGTTCAGTCACTGGTAGGCAGACTCACAGTTACACCTGCATTCGTTATCGCTAAGGGCGGCATCACTTCCAGCGATGTAGGCACCAAAGCACTTGCGGTAAAGAAGGCAAATGTTCTCGGACAGATCCGCCCGGGCATCCCGGTATGGCAGACAGGTGATGAGAGCACATTCCCTAAGACACCTTACGTGATATTCCCTGGCAATGTCGGAGAAGCAACGACACTGAAAGAAGCAGTAGAGATACTTCTGGCTAAATAAGCCGAAGAAAAGAATTTGCGCGATACGGCTTACAGACCCGGTGATCAAGACCGAATCTGCATAAATGGGACAAGAAAGGGACGTGAAGAATGGCTGAATGTGTAGTAATCGCTGATGATCTTACAGGCGGCAATGCAACAGGCGTGCTCCTTAAGAATATGAACTATCAGGCGTATACCGTTCTTAATATCAATGCGCTTGATAAAGAAATAATCGACAAAGGTCAATGCATCATTCTTCCTACTGATTCACGCGGGATCAGTGCTGAAGAAGCATACGACAGAGTGTTCGAAGCAGTGAAAGCTCTGGCCGGGGACGATGTCAGAGTCTATTCTCACAGGATCGACAGTACTCTGAGAGGAAACCTGGGAAGCGAAACGGATGCTATGCTGGATTTTCTAGGTGAAGACTATGTTGCAATAGCAGCACCTTGCTTTCCGGCGACCGATCGGATAGTTCTCGGCGGATACATGCTGGTAGAAGGGATACCTCTTCATAAGTCGGGGATTGCTATCGACCCAAAGTGTCCGGTCAAGACTTCAGATGTTGCAGCACTGTTCCGTGAGCAGAGCAAGTACGGAGTCGCTGAGATCAAGACTAATGACCTTATGCACGGCAAACATTATCTCGCAGACAGGATGAAGGATGCAGTTGCAGAAGGCAACAGGACTATAGTCATAGACTGTGTAACTCAGGAAGATCTTGATCTGATAGCTGATGCGGCTATCACAAGCAAGTTGAAAATACTTGCTGTCGATCCGGGAGTTTTCACAGCGACACTTGCAAGAAAACTTATAACACCGTCCAAGAGCAGAGAGAAGAGCAAGATCCTGGCGGTCATGGGCAGTGTCCATCCTAACGCAAGGACACAGATGGAGCAGCTGTGGCTTTCGCAGCGTACATACAATGTGATGATTACTACAAGGGAGCTGCTCGAGAGCGAAGAACGTCGTGAGAATGAGATCGCCAGAGTAGCCCGGGAAATTCTGGAAAATTGCGACAGGAACCAGATCTCCACTGTCACCGGAGACGGGATCTATCCGGAGAACAGGATAGACTTTGCCCCATACATGGAGAGATACAACTGTTCAATGAATGATGTGACAGACATCATCAACAGATCTCTTGCTGAGATAGCTCACAGGATATTCAGTAAGGAACCGACATTCCGGGCACTCTATACGACGGGCGGAGACATTACAGTATCTGTATGTGAGAGATTCGGAGCAGCCGGTCTTGACCTGAAGGACGAGGTCTTGCCTCTCGCGGCATACGGTACTATTCTCGGCGGACCTTATGAAGGCATCCACCTGATCACTAAGGGCGGAAGCCAGGGTGATAATGATGCGATCAATAAATGCATCACTTATCTCAAGGAGAAGATATACATATAACTAACGCGGCCGTAAGGCTCAGTAATAAAATGCAAGGAGGGACTTACACATGAAGAAGCCACTTATTGCTGTTACTCTTGGAGATCCTGCCGGCATCGGTCCTGAGATCGTCGTTAAGACTATAGCAGATAAGCAGCTATTTGAAGAGGCTAACTGCATAGTTATGGGCGATGCGAAGATAGCACAGCAGGCAATCAAGGTAACAGGAGTCGATCTTAAGGTCAATTGCGTTGAGGATCCGGCAGACGGAGATTACACATATGGTGTGCTCAACATGATCGACCTGGACAACATCGACATGGACAAGTTCGAATACGGCAAAGTAAGCGCTATGTGCGGACAGGCTGCTTTCGACTATATTGAGAAGAGTATCCAGATCACAATGGAAGGCAAAGCGGATGCTGTTGCAACTGCACCTATCAATAAGGAAGCCCTCCGCGCAGCAGAGATCAACTTCATCGGTCACACAGAGATCTTCGCAGAGCTCACAGGAACCAATGACCCGCTGACAATGTTCGAGACCAACGGAATGAGAGTGTTCTTCCTGACAAGACACGTATCGCTCCGCGACATGCTGGACATGATCACCAAGGAAAGAGTTATCGATTATGTTGAGAGATGCACCGAAGCACTCAGAAGACTCGGAGTAACAGAGGGAACAATGGCAGTAGCAGGACTGAATCCTCATTCCGGAGAACACGGACTCTTCGGATGGGAAGAGGTCAATGAGATCGCTCCGGCTGTTGAAGAACTCCAGGCAAGAGGATTCGATGTCAAGGGACCTGTTCCGGCAGATTCTGTATTCCACCAGGCAGCACTTGGCAGATACAACTCGGTACTGTCGCTGTATCACGACCAGGGACACATCGCAACTAAGACTCTGGACTTTGACCGCACCATAGCGATCACAAACAGCATGCCTATCCTGCGT